>JANMEX010000464.1:0-6791 GCA_031377485.1 Phyllobacteriaceae bacterium | reverse complement strand
CGCAAGCGCGCCGGGCTGTTCCGGTTCCTGATTGCCCGCATGATCTATCAGGACGGCGTCAACGGTTTGATCATTCTGGGCGGCACGTTTGCCGCCGCCATGTTCGGCTGGAAAATCACCGAGATCGGCATTTTCGGCATCATCCTCAATGTTGCGGCCATTTTCGGCAATCTCACCGCAAGTGTGATGGATACCAAACTTGGCTCCAAGCGCGTGGTTATCATTGCCTTGCTGTTGTTGATGATTGCCACCGTCGGCATCGTTTCCACCGGGTCGACTTACACGCTGTTTGGTGCGCTGACATTTTCTGATGTTGGGTCAGGGGGTCTATTCGATACAGCGGCTGAAAAGGCCTACGTGCTTTACGGCCTTCTCATCGGCCTGTCGCTCGGCCCCGTGCAAGCCTCATCACGCTCCTACATGGCGCGCAGCGTAACAGCGAAGGAGGCCGGCCGTTACTTTGGTCTCTACGCGCTGTGCGGCCGTGCCACATCGTTCATGGCTCCGTTCACCGTCGCAACGGTTACAGCGGTCTCAGGCTCAGCGCGGCTTGGCATGGCAACGCTGATGATCTTCTTTGTTGTCGGGCTCTACATACTCTGGACCACGCCCTATCCGGCGGCGGTAGTTGAGGAATAGGGTTTCCGGCGTCAGTGCCGGAAATGCCTCGTTCCGGTAAATACCATTGCAATCCCTGCCGCATCTGCGGCAGCGATCACATCGTCGTCGCGCATGGAGCCGCCGGGCTGGATAACGGCAGTGGCGCCCGCTTCAATGGCTGAGATAAGACCATCGGCAAACGGAAAGAAGGCATCGGAGGCGACGACCGAGCCTTTGGTCAGCGGCTCTGCAAAGCCTGCCGCTTCGGCGGCATCCAGCGCCTTGCGGGCGGCGATGCGGGAGGAGTCGACCCTACTCATCTGGCCTGCGCCCACGCCAACAGTTGCGCCATCCTTGACATAGACGATGGCGTTTGACTTGACGTGCTTGGCAATGCGGAAGGCAAAGCGCAGGTCAGCCAGTTCCTTGTCGGTCGGCGCACGCTTGGTGACGACTTTAAGATCAAGGTCATCGACCACTGCATTGTCGCGTGACTGGACCAGCAGACCACCTGCCACGGTCTTTGCCGCCACGCCTGGTGCACGCGGGTCCGGCAGGCCACCGGTTACGAGCAAGCGCAGGTTCTTCTTGGCCGCAATAATGTCGATGGCTTCATTGGTCGCGTTGGGTGCAATGATGACTTCCGTGAACACCTTGACGATCTCCGCCGCCGCGTCCGCATCAAGCGTGCGGTTGACAGCAACAATGCCGCCAAATGCCGATGTCGGGTCGCAGGCCAGCGCTTTGAGGTATGCGTCCTTCAATGATGTCCCTTCTGCGGCGCCGCAAGGGTTGGCATGCTTGATGATCGCGACTGCCGCGGTTCGTGCCGGATCGAATTCGGCCACGAGTTCAAAAGCGGCATCCGTGTCATTGATGTTGTTGTAGGAAAGCTGCTTGCCCTGCAACTGCGTTGCTGTGGCGACGCCCGGGCGCTGTTCGCCGGTTTTGTAAAAGCCTGCGCTCTGATGCGGGTTTTCACCATAGCGCATCGCTTCGGTCAATTTGCCGCCAATGGCGCGGAAATCCGGTGTTGCAATGCCAAGGCTTTGGGCAAACCAGTTTGAAATCATCGCGTCATAGGCGGCGGTGCGGGCATAGGCCTTAGCGGCCATTTCCTGGCGCAGTCTGTATGGCAGCTTGCCTCTATTCTCAATCAGGCTCGCTGCAACTCTGGAATAATCAGCTGGATCTGTGACAACAGCGACATAGGCGTGGTTCTTGGCGGCAGCGCGGATCATGGCCGGACCGCCGATGTCGATATTTTCGACTGTCTCCGGATAGTCGCCGCCACGGGCGCGCACTTCCTCAAACGGGTATAGGGTGATTACGGCCAGATCTATTTCAGGGATTTCATGCTCGATCATCGCCGCCAGATGGTCGCCGTCGTCGCGGATTGCCATCAGCCCGCCATGCACCGACGGGTGCAAAGTCTTGACGCGGCCGTCCATGATTTCGGGAAAATTGGTGAATTCGGAAACATCGCGCACGGCAAGGCCGGCTGTGCTGAGTATCTTGGCTGTGCCGCCGGTCGAAATCAACTCAACCCCTTGTGCCACAAGCACTTTGGCAAATTCGACCAATCCGGTTTTGTCCGAAACGGAAATCAGCGCCCGACGGACCGAATGCAGGTCTGGTGCGGGAATGCGTTTTGTGGCGACAGCCATGTCACTTCCTTGCCGTTGATTGCGTCCGGTACTTCTGACGCCCAAATTGCGCGGCGGATTAGCACTGGCGCAATCTCAATACCAGTAAAGTTTGATGCAGTGCACAATGATGAATGTTATTGCGGCAATGTTATTAGTTTCATGTCACTGCGACCATGCGCCAAGTGCCGTGCGGGTGAATTGCCAATTCACCTCCTGGATTTGGGTGGCATCAAATTCGAGCACCAGCATTCTGGTTTTCTGGGGACCGCTTATTCCGGCAAAAAACAGCGAGTCTTGATCAGACGGTGCAATTTGGCTGCACGTGAATACCCAACTGTCATCACGATTCGCCATCAGCATCATTTGCCCGTCATCGTCGTGGATAATGTGGATTTTCGGGTGAAGGTGAAAGCGGATTGCTACTTTTGCTCTTGTGCCCGCCCTTGCCGGATATCCGCTTGGTGTCATGAACCGGTCACACCCTTCAATCACCGATCCGCCATGGCGCAGCGTTATCTTTCGTTCGTGAACAATACCGGCAGCGGTTACAAAACCGTCGTGGCTGGCGGTAAAAGACTGGTTATCGCTTGCGTCCTCCCGTTTTACCGGAACCTTGCGCGGTCCTGCAAGAATTGATGTTCCAACCAGATTCTTGAGCGATCCGGCATTTGCGAAACGGCAGGAAGAGAGATCATTGATGGTGGCCGTTGAATGTGCCGCGGTCGTGCGGGCGAGCGGGCGAAAGTCTGTCGGTCCAAAACGGTCAGTACCCGCATTGACAATATAGCTGTGGCGGCCGGAAGAAAACTCGAAGGACAGGCAGCCGGCATGCGCTTCATCAGAAGCGCCAACCGGCGGCGGCAGGCCGGTATCGGCGATCAGCGTGACAGATCCCATGGACAGGCGCTGATAGCCCCCGTGGGGCGCTGCAGACAATGGGCTTCCGGCACTTTCATCATAGCGCAGCACCGCAGCAATTCGCTCTTGCATGGCAAAGCCCGCGCCATTGAAGCGGGCGAGAGAACCGTCGCGGTGACGAAAGAAGCGAAGTGCAGGCAGCAAACGTTCGATAGCGGCAATCAGGGCGGTCGGAGGGTTTTCCGATTGGTTGCCATAGGTCTGGCGCAGCGGCAACAGGTCGGTCAAAAGTTCGAGAACCGTCTCCGGATTTCGCGATATATGGACGCCGTCGGCCAGAATTTGCCGATCAAGCTCTGCTTCCAGATGACGTGTCGCGCCCTGCAGCTTGGCCGCTGAAACCGGCAGAGACAGGGCCGCAAATACAAGTGCGATCCGCCCGCGCAATCTTGCCTCGGCATTGTCTAGACTTGGCGTCACGGTTCGCAAATACCGTAGCTGAAATGCAAGCGAGCGCAGGAACGTCCGGTAAAACTCAAGATCGCAGTCACGCAGAAGCGTTCCCGAGTGTTGCAACCATGCGATCACGCGCTTGGCTGTCGTGTGCGCATCCCATGGCAGACCTTCGATGTTTTTGCCATGAAACCTGATCCAGTCCGCCACCAGCGCGCGGGCATGCGAACAGGCAAGATCAGTCCCTGCTTCACGCATGTGGCGCAGCCAGCGAAAATTGTGCAGCGCTGAAGCCCATTCATCGCTTGGCGGTATGATCTGGAAGGGTGATAGCCCCCCGGTATCAACGGTTCTTCCAGAAAGGGATATGCGTCCGGAATAGAACTCCTGCGCCAAATGGGCGTCAGCCATGCGAAGATCCGGTGGTGCGATCAGGATACGGTCGGGAGCAAAGCCGGAAAAGCGCCAGCGCGCCACAGGGCCTGAGCGCAAACGTCTGGATATGCGCCGCCAGAGACCGGCAACGGCCAGTCGAAAAATGCGCGGCTTTTCTGCCAGCGTTCCAGCCAACCCTTGTCCCTCCGATGTCCCCTTGGCCCATGATAGAAGTGATCAGGGACAGCGCAAGCGGCAAACAGGCCGGATTGATAATTTAAAGTTTGCGGAATCGGGCGGCGAAGAAGCCGTCCATGCCGGAAATTTCCGGGCGGTTCTGCACAAGATCCGCCGGCGTAGAGCGCAGCCAGCCCTCTGTGGTTATCAGTGTCTCAAGACCAGGCAGTTCACTATTGACGACCGGAAACGGCAAAATGGCGGGGATATTGGCGGCGGCGCGCTTTGCCAATTCTTCGCCCTCTTCGGCCAGCAGCGAGCAATTGGAAAACACCAAAACTCCGCCCGGTTTTACGAACTCGACAGCTTTTTCCAGCATGTCGAACTGAAGTCTGGCCAACTTGTCTACGTCTTGCGGCGACTTGGTCCAAGCCACGTCCGGATGCCGGCGGATCGTGCCGGTGGACGAGCAGGGTGCATCAAGCAGCACGGCATCGAACAACTGCTCCGGCTTGAAATCGAAAGCATTGCCCTGCCAGGTCTTGGCGCTGAGGCCGAGCCGGGCCAGATTTCCAGTCAATCGCTTGAGGCGCGAGGCGGAAAGGTCAACTGCGGTAACGTCCGCGCCTGCTTGCACCATCTGTGCCGTTTTGCCGCCGGGGGCCGCGCAAAGGTCCAGCGCTGTCTTATCCTTGATATCACCCAGAAGCATTGCCGGAATGCTCGCCGCAGCGTCCTGCACCCACCATTCGCCTTCAGCAAAGCCTGGAAGCGATGGGACAGACCCGTCAAGCTTTTCCACCCTCACAGTGCCGCTGGGCAGCACCATACCGCCAAAAAGGTCCGCCCAATGCTTGGGGTTGGATTTTACCGTGAAATCAACCGGGGCTTCAACGCGGTGCATGGCAAGGATATGCTCGGCCTTGCGCTCTCCATACTGGCCGCGCAGTTCATTCCAGAACCAGTCAGGAACATCACGTGTATTTGCCAGAAGCGTTGGCAGAGTATCCGCTTTTTCGCGGACCATGCGCCGTAAAAGCGCGTTGACCAGCGAGGCAAAACGCCCGTTGCGCGGATCTGACCGGGCAGCTTCAACGGCCAGATCCACCGCGCTGTGGTCTGGAATGTCGAGAAACAGGATTTGCGCTGCCGCAACATGCAGCAAATGGCTCAGGCTCTTGGCATTTTCCGGCAAAGGCTTGTCCAAGAGGCGCGACAGAAAGGCATTCACCGTGCCGCGATGGCGCAAGACTGATGACAAGATAGCCCGAACCAGCGAGCGGTCGCGCATTTCGAGCGAACGATACTGCGGGTGGCCGTGATCATCGTCGGTCAATCCGTCCAGCGATGTTGATGTCTCGATCACCGCGGCAAGCAAGCGCTGCGCACAAAGGCGTGCTGCCAAGCCGGGCTTGTCGGCGATATTGATTCTTGTCTGTGCCTTGTCTGACCGGCCAGCCTTGGCGCCGGTCAAGACCACGGGCCTTTGTTGGCCGCGCCGTTGCGGCCCCATGGACCGCTCGATTGCGGAGGTTGATCGGGTGGAGATTGCTGTGTCTCCGGCTGATCCGGTGCCGGTTCATCTGCCTGTGTCGCATCGCCTTCAATGTCATTCATTTCGGCAGCCATGGCTTCAAGTTCGGCCACGCGGTTTTCGACCGCCGGATGGGTGGAAAAGAGGCCATCCAGGCGCATGCCAGACAGCGGATTGATGATGAACATGTGCGCCGAGGCCGGAAAGCGTTCGGCACTTTCATTGACGATGTGGCCCGATGCAGAAGCGATTTTCTTCAATGCGGAGGCAAGCCACAGCGGCCTGCCGGTAATCTGCGCACCCAGCCTGTCGGCCGAATACTCACGTGTGCGGCTTACCGCCATTTGCACGATCATTGCCGCCAAAGGCGCGACAAGAACGGCAATCAAGGTGCCAAGTCCGCCGAGCGGGCGGTCGCGATTGGAACTGCCGCCAAAGAAAAAGGTGAAGTTGCCAAGCATGGAGATCGCGCCGGCCAGTGTGGCGGTGATGGTCATGGTCAGTGTGTCGCGGTTTTTGATGTGCGCGAGTTCATGGGCAATGACGCCGGATGCTTCTTCGGGTGACAGACGCTGCAACAGGCCGGTTGTCACGGCCACTGCCGCATTGTTCGGATTGCGACCGGTCGCGTAGGCGTTCGGCTGCGAGTTTTCGATGATGTAAGCGCGTGGCATCGGCAGGCCGGCACGCCCGGCTAGTGCTTTGACGATCTGGTAATATTCAGGCGCAGTCGCCTCATCGACTTCCACTGCGCGGTGCATGCGCAGCACCATCTTGTCGGAGTTCCACCAGGAAAACACATTTGTCGCCGCTGCAAAGACAAGCGCAATGATCATGCCGCCTTGACCGCCGATTGCGTAGCCTACCAACATGAAAAGAGCGGTCATGATCGCCAGCAAAAAAGCGGTTCGTACGACGTTCATGGACAAAATACCTCACTTCGCAACCGGACAGTATCCGGACTATAAGACTGCCCTATATCATGGGATGCAAATTGTGGCCTTTCAATCTGGTGCCAGGAATAAGTCAATGCCTGATCAAGAAATCACGTCTCCAAAGCCAAAAGTGCTGAGCGAAACCGCCAAAAAAGCGCTTGCCGAGGCAGAATCGCGCCGGAAATTGGCAAAGACCGAAGAGATGCCGCG
>JANMEX010000452.1:0-12012 GCA_031377485.1 Phyllobacteriaceae bacterium | reverse complement strand
AGCGTGATGGGCAAAGGTGAACGCAAGGGAAGTGTCATGATTCCATAATCGGCGCTCTGGATTCCGGGCTCCGCTTCGCGGCCCCGGAATGACGGAGCTTTGGGGATTGATGACGTAATGAATGCTGAGTTTGGGTGGCGGCGGCGTAGCTGTGCTCCGCTTTGCGGCCCCGGAATGACGGCCGGTTGGGGATTGACGACGGAATGAATGCCAAGTTTGGGTGGCGGCGGCGTGGCTGTTTTGACAGATGTCGATCTTGATCAACTCGAACTCGGAGACATCAGTTTCAAATGAACCTTTTCCGCTCCGGCCGCGACAACGGCAAAGGGACGGCATTCCGCATGTCCCTTCCAAGGAGCCAATCATGCCCGGAAACCTATCCAGATCAGCGGGTTTTGGCGTTTCAGGTTCTGGCCGTTCCAAAGGTCAAAACGCAACGTTCGAACCCGGCTGCAAGTCCACGACATATGCAACTTCCTGTTTACTTTTCGACGCGTTGACGCGTCATGAAGCGAAGAGTACGCTTGTGTCATACTGGGGCCGCAAAAACGAAAAACCGGCGGGAACTTCCGCAGATAATGCCCGTGAAAACGAGCGTGACATGTGTGGCATGGATTTTCGCCGATACAGCGGGAGCAAGTCCATGTCGAAGTCGCCAACGCCTGCGGGCTTTCTGAGCGGAAAAATCAAACGCTTGAATTTTGTTGCATTTATTGGCGCTCTGCTGACCGGGACGGTGCTGACAAGCGCGGTTTTCGGGCAGGAACGTCCGATCATTTCGGCAGGGTCGATGGCGGTTACCGGATTTTCCGGGACGGCCATTCCCGGAATTGAAGAAGGCCTGCCGCCCGGTGTGGACGCCATTGATGAGACGATGATTGACCTTGAGGGCAAAACCCTCAGGGTTTTTGACGTTTCCAATCTGGGTGGTCCGGCAAGCGGGCAATTGGTCAACACGCCATTGCCGTTTGAAGTGTCTGCACGGCAGATCGGGCAGGTGTTCGGCCTGACCTATGACGACGGGAAACGCACGGACACAACGGAAACCGTGCCCAACCTTTATGCGACGGCGACTTCGCTGCACGGCATACAGATTGTGACGGCCGATGATGACGAAGACGGACGGCCCGAGCGCCAGCGCGGCGGCACTGCCGGCGCGCAATTCATGGATGGCCAGTTTGGCACGGACCTCGGCGGCGGCCCCGGCACGATCTACAAGATCGACGGATTGACCGGCGAAGTGACGAAGTTTGCCGACATCGGGACCAACAGCGGACCCGGACTTGGCAACATCAAGTTCGACAAGGCGCACCGCCAATTCTTTGTCAGCGACATCGACAGCGGGCTCATTCACCGGATCTCGATTGATGGCACTGTGCTCGATACATTTGATCACGGTGTCGCGGGGCGTCCGGGACACGGGCTCGCTCCGGTGGCGGACGACGGCGCGGTGATGGATATCGCAGGCGGCGCCTTTGACAGCGAGGACCCGGAGACCTGGGGTTACACGCAGGATGAGCGCCGGGTCTGGGGTGTGGCGGTGCATGGCGGGCGGCTTTACTATGCCGTTGGCGATGCGGCCGAAATCTGGTCCGTCGATATTCTGGAAGACGGCACACTGGCCGCAGATGCGCGGTGGGAACTGACGGTCAAGGCGGACAAAGATTATCCGGTGACGGATATCGCCTTTGACGGCAAAGGCTTCATGTATCTGTCGCAGCGCGGCGAAATTGAAAACCGCTATGACTATTCGCGCTTTGCAAACTCCGGCAAGGGCGAGGTTATCCGCTATTGGCGCGAAAGCCCGGATGATCCGGCGACGGAAAGCATATGGGTGGAAACACCACAGGAATATGCGGTCGGCTTCCCGCCGGAAAACCGGCAGGCGGCGGGCGGCATCGACCTGCAATATGGCTATGACCAATATGGAGTGATCGACTTTGGCTCGTGCAGCCAGACGCTGGCGAAAACCGGCGATGATCTGCGCAACAATGCGGATCTGGCGGATCAGCTGGCGCTGGGCGGACCATTGGTGGTGCACGGTGTGCAACTGACACCGCAGCAGCTGGTCAAGCCGCAAAATGTGCCGCCGTTCGGCTCCTGGTTTGTGGATTTTGACAGCCAGTATGAAGACCCGGATGTGAAGGGTCATGTCGGCGATGTTGAAATCTGGCATCCGTGCGATGGCGTCGGGTATTACGAGCCGCTGCCGTATCCTGGCGATTATCCGGTTCCGTATTGGCCGCCATACTTCCCGCCGAGCGATTTGCCGCCTTGCATCGACGTCAAGTCGGTTGAGTATTTCTGCACTCCGGCAGGACTTGAGGCGGACATCTACGTGAAGGACAGGTCGGGACTTGGCGGGGATTCCATCATGTCGGAATCTCGCACACCGGGCGTGAGTGTATCGCCTCCGGTGCAGACGAGACCGGCACCGGCTTCCCCGTTCACGCTTGGCATCAGCGGGCATGTACCCGGTGAGAAGGTTCGGCTGGGCCTTTGTTTCTACAAGGAGGCTGATGCTGCAAAGGGCGGCTATTACCCTTGCTGCAAGGTCAATCTTGATATCGCAACTCCACTCGCTTCGTGCGCACCGTGAGGAGGGAAAAATGAACACTCTTTTCCACTCATCCGACATTGCACCGCGAACCGTCATGGAGATGATCATGAAACCCCTCAACTGGACCAAACGTCCGGCACGGTGGCTGATTGCCGCCGCGATGGCACTGGGCATGTCACAAGCTCCGGCGTTTGCCGAGGATTTGGCGACGCCTGCGACCAACAATATTCTGCAACTTGAAACACCGCCAAATCTGGCAAAGGAGAAGACGACCGATCAAATTCAGGGCGGAGACAAGGTTCAGCTGGACGGCGACAAGCCAATGCCGCCGCAGACCAATGAGTTGACGTTCACCAAGACCGGTGTGCAGGTCGACTGCGATTATGTGGTTTACAAGCTGCATTTCAGCGTCAAGCAGACAGCCGCGATATGGGCTGACCCGACTGCTGCGGCGAGGCTTGCAAAAACGCCGCTCGACCTTTCCGACCAGTTGGCCGCGGGCCTCAGCATTGTCAGCGCGACCGTTTCGGGTGACGTGACCAACGCTGCCGGAACCGGCTCTCCAAGCGCTGCCATCAGCACGACGGGTTCGCCGAATGACACGCTGACGGTTGCCGATTTCCGGCTCTCGTCCGCTGATCTTGATGGTGACGGCAGTGCGGACACGCGCGGCTTTGACGTCAAGATCACGGCCAAGATCAATCACGCTGCATTCCCGGCCGCAGTTTCGGTTGGCAATCAGGCGTTCTTGAAAGTGACGCGGCCACTTGGCGCCGCAATAACTTTGCCATCGCATGACCCGGCATTGCCGGATGACGGCAACTTCCTATCAGGCGAAGTGACGAAGATCATCATTGACGTCACCAAATGCACCCCTCCGGGTGGCGGCGATCAACCTCGTGATACTTGCTTCAAGGTTGATACCGGCACGGTGGATTGTGACAAGAATGGCGCGGGTGCGTTCATCTATCACATGAATGTCGGGGCGGACATGGCCGGGCGTGTGATCGAGCTTTCGACCACCAATCCGGGCGTGAGCATCAATCCTCCGGCGCAGGTCGTGCCTGCAGGCGGCGGCGTGCTCAACTGGACCATTACCGGCGCGTTGCCGGGCGATGTGATCCATATTGTCGTGGTTGGTGTTGAAACCTATGCCGGGCCTGAAGAGGGCTGGGGCATATGCTGCACGCAGACGATTGAAATCAAGATTCCGGACAATCTCGATTGCCCGAAAAAGCATCCTGATATCAAGATCGAGAAGAAGGCCGATGTTGCGCGTTGCACCAAGGAAGGCGGCTGCAAGTTCACCATCCGTGTCTCCAATGTCGGCGATGCGCCTTACAATGGCCCGATCGTTCTCAATGAAGTGACGCTTCCGGGCAACGCGACAATAGACGGCGGACCCAACGCGCCGTGGACCTGCGCGCCGGCAACCAGCCCGATGCTGTGCAAGCATCCGGTGACGACGATCAATCCGGGCGCGTTTATCGACCTGAACCTCAGCTTCAAGCCGGGGCCTGGTTGGGAAGCACGCTACATTCTCAACTGTGCCAAATATAACTACGCGGAAAGCGGCAAGCTGCCGTTTGGCAGCCAGTTGAATGATCGTGCCTGCGCCCAGATTCCGCTTTGCAATCCAAACGGACGCAGCGTGCAGGATCGTGAATGCCAGCCTCCGGTCGAGAAGAAGGCTGATCTCCAACTGCGCAAGGTTGCGCGCGAATTCTGCTCGGCTGATGGGCTTTGCCTCTATGGAATACTTCTGACCAATGTCGGGACGGCCACCTATAATGGCCCACTGACCGTGGTTGACGAATTCCCCGGTGGCGCGCCGACTTCGGTGACCTTTGCGCCAACACCGCCCTGGGTTTGCCAGACGATCAATCCGAGCCAGTTCAAGTGTGATCATCCCGGCATTGTTCTTGTGCCAGGTGCATCAACACCGATACTGGTGAAGACGATCGTGCCGCTGGACTATCCAAACGGCAAAGTCGAAAACTGCGCGAAATTGAATGCGGTTGCGACCGAGACCAATCTTGCCAACAACAGGGCCTGCGCGACTGCCAAACTGCGCCAGCCGGACGGAAAGCCCGCACTGCGGATCACCAAGGTCTGCCAGCCGGGCGTGGCGGGAGGCGCAATCTCTTGCCGGATCACAGTCAACTCTGTTGGAACGTCTGCTCCGGTGGGTCCGGTCCGCGTCAATGATGCGGCGACGATCATCGGCAGCGGCGCTGATGCCACTCTCGCTTCAGTCACACCTGACGGCGCTGAATGGTCATGTACCGCACTTCCGGCAACATCATTGTCGTGCCAGATTCCCGGCGCGGTGATGACCCCGGGCACCAGCCGCTCCTTTGATGTGACGGTACAGGTGCGCGGCAATCAGCGCTTCGAGAACTGCGCACGCGGCTCATATGGTCCAGCCCCCGGAAACGACATTGTCTATCCGTTCGGTCAGGCCTGCGATCAAGGCGGCACGGATATAACTGTGAAGAAGACCGGTCCTGCACAGTGCGAAGTCGGTCAACCTTGTGCCTTCACAGTGACGATTACCAACAATGGCGATTCCGGATTCTCGGGACCTGTACAGATTGGCGATGCGCTGGAACTCGATGGCATCGGGCGTCTTGAAGGTGTTGCGATTCAGTCCATCGAGCCGCCGTTCGGCTGCTCGCCGGAGCCATCGGCGCTGCCATTCGGCTGCGTGGCCACCATCAACATTCCGGCAGGCGCCAGCCAGCCGCATGTGGTGACAGTGGTTATTCCGGACTCGGATGCGCTTGCCAATGTTACGCAACGAGGCGTGCCGGGCCGCAACTGTGCCGGTGTTACCGGTGAGCGCGTAACCATCGGAGCGCTTAACGAAACGGCCGCCCGCGTGGCCAATGGGCAAGCAGGGCCTTACTCCTGCCACCCGTTCACGCTGGTCAAGAAACAGGAAGAAAAGCAGTGCTCCGAAGGCTTTGTGAAAAATGCTGACGGCCGCTGTGTTTGCCCGGACGGCCAGACCTTCAGTCAGGGCCGTGGCCGCTGCGTCGGCGATGTTGCTCAGCCGCAAACGCCGCAAGAGCCGGATCAGCCGACCGATGTCGAACAGCCGCGTCTTTGCAAGCTGCTGCCTGGCATGATCCGGACTACCGACAACCGCTGCATCTGCCCGCGTGGGACAGAGTTGACGAAGGGCGCGTGCCGCAAGCCACCCGTCGTTGAGCAGTGCAAACTGTTGCCGGGAATGATCCGGACGCAGGCGGGCGAATGCATCTGCCCGCGTGGTACGACCTTGCGGGACGGCGCTTGCCGCAAGCCCTTGGTCGTTCAGTGCAAACTTCTGCCCGGTCAGATCCGGACCAGAGAAGGACAGTGTGTCTGCCCGCGCGGTACGACACTGACCAAACGCGGCTGCGTGGCTGTCGATGTGCCGGTTCGCCAGTGCAAGCTGCTGCCCGGCCAGATCCGGACCAAGGATGGGCTATGCGTTTGCCCGCGCGGCACTGTACTTGGACGGAAGGGCTGCGTGAAAATTGACCAGCCGACCACGCAATGTCCGCGTGGAACCCGGTTGATCGATGGCGAATGCCTGTCACCGGTGGATAACAATCCGACGGTGAGAAGCTGCCCGCGCGGCACCATCGGCGTGTTCCCGCTGTGTGTTGATCCCAATCAGGTTCAGCCACCAAAGCGCCGCCAGCCGACGATTGAACAGCAACAACCCACGCTGCGGGATCAACAGCAGCCAGGCATTTTGTTGCAGAAGAACTGATAGACTTATAAAAACTGGAAGCCCCGCCGCACTGGCGGGGCTTTGCTTTTGTTGGAGACGCCCATCATTTCTTCGAAACGGTGAGCGTCTCTAACTCCTTGTTTGGTCGCATTTTCCTTAAACGTTTGATGTTCCATCAAACTTCGAAATGCTCAAGCGCCGCTCTCCGTTTCTTCGAATCGGTGAGCGCCTCTTACTCTTTGTTGGTCGCATTTTCCTTAAACGTTTGATGTTCCATCAAACTTGGAAATGCTCAAGCTACAAGTGTTGCGAGATGGTCGACGATCGCATCCACCAAGGGCGCGGCTTTTGCCTTGTCGAAACTGCGGGGGTCGGGGCCGAAAATACCCCACAGCGTATGATCGCGGTTATGGCGCTGCACGCCGTATGGATCAGTTTCCATGTCTCCAGATTGTTTTGCGGGCAGGCGCTCTTCATGGACCAGATCCGGGTGCAGGCCGTAGAGCAGGGTTGTCTCAAAAAGACCGGCGTGGTCGGGCGCAAATTCGATGTCCGGAATTCGGTTCACTGCGCTTGAGGCAACGCGCATGCCGGTGCCGCCCGCGTTCCATCCGTTAGCCAAGCTGTCGATCATGTCGAGTTGTTCATCCGGGAAATGGCCAGAAAACAACAGGACTTTTTCAACGCCGAAATCATGCAGTCGCTTGAGCGTAAAACGCAGCGCTGATGCCAACTCGTCGGCGTTTTGCAGCATGACTGTCCACGGGTAATCGCCATGACCGCCGCCAGTGCCATAATGGAGAACTGGATAGACGAGGCCGCCGAACTTGTCGGCGACGCGCAGGCACAGGCCTTCTGCGGTTAGCGCATCGAGGCCGACCGGCAAATGCTCGCTGTGCCATTCGATGGTGCCGAGGGGGATGAAAACGGTCGGGTTGGCAGCGATGTGTTCGCGAATTTGGTAGGGCAGCAGGCGGTCCAGGCGAACATGATCAAAATTCGGCATTCAATGTGCTCCGGTCAATAAATGTGGCTCTCGAGGGCGGCAAGCTTTCGCGCGTAAACAGGCGAAACGCGATTTCGGAGCGATAGGGCGGCTCCAGCCATGGATTTTCAGTGTAACCAAAATGGTGGGTAAAGACATCCAAAGCAAAGCGGGCTTGATGTTCCGGATTTTGATCGATCACGAGCGTCATGGTGCCGTCGAGCAGCAGACGCCGCGATTCTTCGGTCAATTCATATCCGACAAAAACCGGCGGGTTCTGCGCAAATGCAGCCTTGATGGCCCGCCCGCAGGCATCGTTGGCAGCGCCAACATTGTAGACGCCGGCAACACTGCCATGTTGCTTGAATGACTGCAGGAGAAGGCGCTCTGAAACCTCCGAATTGTCGCCAGCCGCGATGATCTCGGTAATCTCCAGATGCGGCGCATAATCCTTCAGTCCGTCGCGCAAGCCTTCGACGCGTTCTGCATGGGCGCGAAAGCCGAAATGGTCGCCGATGGCGATAATGGCGCCGGGTTCGCGGATGGTCCAGGCCATGAATTGCGCGGCTGTTCGCCCGCCGGAATAATGGTCCATGCCGGCATAGGCTAGACGCTCGGAATCCGGCAGGTCAGAGAGGATGGAAATCATGACAACACCGCGTGCCCTGCATTTGGCGATAGCCTCGTGAATGAGCGGGTGTGCCTGCGTGTACATCACAACGCCATCGCACCGTGTCTCTTCGATCGCTTTCGCCACCAATGCCGGGCTGTCTGATTTCAAAATGGTGCGCTGGATTATTACCGACTTGTCGATGCGTTGGGCTTGCCGCGCGAACTCCCGATTGAGGCGCGTGATGAGCGGCAATTCGGGACGGGCGAGCAGGGCTTCGATCCGTAGCAAACGGTGGTGAGGCAGCGGCAGGATGCGTTTCAGGTTAAGTTGCTTTGCGGCATTCAGCACTTTTTGTGTTGTCTTTTCGCTGACATTCCCGCGCTCGTTCATAACCCGGTCAACCGTGGCGATGCCAACGCCGGTCAATTTGGCGATGTCTGCAAGGCGCGCTGTCTTCGCCTTCTGGTCCACGCTTTGGGACATGCGGCAAACCTTTCTGTTTCGCGGCGACTGCCTATTGTCTTGGCGCTGCTGTCGGGATGGTACAAGGTGCGCCATTGATGGGAAAACATCAAGAATTTGCTATACGGCTATCAGGGCCGGTCTATTTCTAGGGAAAGTTTGCGCGACGCAGCGCCAGACAGGTTCGGGAGGATCGCATGAAGACGACATTTGCGGGCAAGCGCAACAAACGCGGCGACTGGAAACCGGAAAAGCCACTTGAACAACCGCAGATATGGAGCCCGATGGGCTTCCTGAAATTCATGTTCGGCTACCCGGGATATCTGTTTCCTTGGGGCGTGGTCTACATGGCGTTTCCCGTGGTTACCTGGCTCTATCTCACGCCGCCGATGGAGGAAATGAAGACATTTCAGGTAGGCTGGGTGGCCTACCTTCTGGTGCGCAATGCTGTCATGATTTTGCTCTGGGCCGGCGCTTGGCATCTGTGGCTGCACGTCAAGAAAGCGCAAGGCACGGATTTCAAATATTCGAACAAATGGCTTGCGCGCGACAATCCATTGTTTCTTTTCAAGAACCAGTTGCTCGACAACATGTTCTGGACGTTTGCCAGCGCCGTGCCGATCTGGACGGCGTTTGAGGCGCTGACGCTATGGGCCTACGCCAACAATTATATGCCTTACGTCGATTGGCAGACACATCCGATCTACTGCACGGTGCTGATGCTGCTTATTCCGATTATCCGCGAGGTGCATTTCTATCTTATCCACCGGCTGATCCACTGGGGGCCGCTGTATAACCATGTCCATCGGCTGCACCACAATAATGTCGATGTCGGCCCGTTCACCGGCCTGTCGATGCACCCGGTCGAGCATTTTTTCTACTGGACCGGCGTATTGATCCATTTTGTCATTCCGTCCCATCCGATCCACGCGCTGTTCCACATCCAGCATGCGGCCTTCTCGCCGGTGCAGGGGCATGCCGGTTTTTCGAAAGTCGTGCTGCATGAGGGTGTGGAAGTGGAGACGGGGGATTTCTTCCACTACCTGCACCACAAATATTTCGAGTGCAATTATGGCGGTGATGGTCCGGTGATGCTCGACAAAGTGTTCGGCACTTTCCACAATGGCACCGACGAAGCGACGGATGCGATGAACGCGCGGTTCCTTGCTCGCGCCAAGCAGAAGCAGGCGGGAGGCGGCTGAGAGTCTGGCTGAAAATTCTACTGCGGCGGCCAACTGATGCAGCTTTCTGCGCTTCCGGTGCTCACGTACTGTAGTACGCTCCGCTCCGGTTCTCGAAAACCGCACCATTTGACTCGTCGCAGCGAATTTTGAGCCAGACTCTGGACACTAGCGAGCAGGGAAGTGGGAGCTATTCGGCATGCAATACCGCAAATTCGGCAGGACGGGCTGGGATGTTTCCGAGATCGCATTTGGCGCGTGGCAGATCGGCGGGGATTGGGGCAAGGTTGACGACAAGGCTTCGATTGAAACGCTGCTTTATGCATTCGAGAAAGGCATCAACTTTGTCGATACGGCTGAGCTGTATGGGCGTGGCCATTCGGAAGTGGTGATCGGGCAGGCGCTCAAGCAATGGCAAGGCGGAAAGATATATGTCGCCACCAAGGCGCAGCCGATTGTGTGGCCAGACCCTTCGCAAGACCATCCGCCGATGCGCGGACGGTATCCGTCCTGGTATCTGCGGGATAATGTCGAGAAATCGCTCATGCGTCTTGGTGTTGAGCGGCTTGATCTTTTCCAGTTGCATTGCTGGCTTGCCGACGGGCTGTCGTCGCTCGATTGGCTGGAAACGCTCAATGATCTGCGGCGCGAAGGCAAGATTGACCATGTCGGTGTTTCGATCCGTGATTTCCGGCCGGACGAGGGCGTTGATCTGGCCAAGTATGGTTTGGTTGATTCCATTCAGGTGGTGTTCAACATGTTCGAGCAGCGGCCGGCTGGCGCATTGTTTCATGCGGGTGATGCTTCGAAAACGGCATTTATCGCGCGTGTGCCGCTCGATTCCGGGTCGCTGATCGGACACTGGACGGAAGACAGCTACGCAACATTCGAGCCCGGTTCGCAGCCGCACGCGATGTTTCGTGGCGAGCGGTTTATGGAAACATTCAGCCGCGTCGAGGAACTGAAAGCGCTGTGCAAGCCATATTACCCGACCTTGGCGGAGGCTGCGATGCGCTATGTGCTTTCTGCGCCTCAGCTTTCGACGCTTATCCCCGGCATGAAGAACAAGGCCGAGGTGGACATGAATGTGATCTATTCGGATGGGCATGGGTTTCCGGAGGCGCTCAAGGCAGCGCTCGCGCCGCATGGCTGGATCCGCAATTACTATCATTGAGAACCGGCAAGCGATTTGGTTTCATTGATGTCGAGCAGCATCAGCCCTTCGCCTTCAAAAACGGTCATGCCGAGCTTTTCATAGAAACGTACGGCGGCCCTGTCTGAGAGCTTGACCTCCAGCTTGATGAAGCCGGCATTGCCTCGCTCCAATCCGGCGACGGCGGCGAGGAGTTTTTTGCCAAGGCCCAAGCCCCGCGCAGAAGGATCAACATAGAGATCTTCGACAAACAGGCCGCACATGCCGCGCCAGCCGGAAAAGATGAAGGAATAGAGGCTGAAGCCAAGAATGACGCCGTCTGCTTCGGCGACGAGAATGCGGAAGCGGTCGTTGCCAAAAGGACCGTCACGCTCCAGCGCCTCGACAGAAACCTTTGGCACGAAACCGGTTCCGATATGGGCCGCAAGGTCGCGGATCATTTGGACGATTGCCGGATAGTCCTGCATTGCGGCGCGGCGAATGCGTGTTTCAGACATTGCCGGAACCTGCCTGAAAACCGTGAAGGAACGATGCCAAATTTGCGCCGAGCGCTGCGTTCAGATAGCCGCCTTCCTGAATGATGACCGATGGCAGTTTGGTAGCACCGATGCGCGAGCCGATGGTTTCGAAGCCGCGCGTGGTGACGCTTAATCCGCCGAAAGGATCGCTCTCGTGGGCGTCAAGGCCGAGCGCGATGACCAGCGCATCCGGCGCAAAGGCACGGACGCGTTGCATGGCGGTTTCGAGGGCGCCGAGGAAACCGGCGTCGCCGGTTTTGCGCGGCAGGGGCAGGTTCAGATTGTAACCCAACCCACGTCCTTCGCCGCGCTCATTGGCGTGGCCCCAGAAGAAGGGGTAGAAGCGGACCGGATCGGCGTGGATCGAAACGGTGAGCACATCATCACGGGCGTAGAAAATGCCCTGCGTGCCGTTGCCATGGTGCAGGTCAACATCAAGGATCGCCACGCGGGACCCGTGGCGTTGCAGCTTGGCGGCGGCGATGGCGGCGTTGTTGAGGTAGCAAAAGCCACCGGCCATATCCTGAAAGGCATGGTGGCCGGGCGGGCGGCAGAGCGCATAGGCGACGGCCTCGCCTTGTGCGACGAGATCAGCGGCGTGGGTGGCCGTGTGTGCAGAACGAAGGGCTGAACCCCAGGTGTCGGCATTGATCGGACAGGCGGTGTCAGCCATGTGATAACCAGCGTGGCCGACAGCAGATGCAGGATATGCCATACTGCGGCCGTTTGGATGGATGTTCGGGATTACCTCGTCAGACGCGCCTTCGATGCGCTGCCAGCGCTCATATATCGTTTGAAGAAAGGTGAGGTATTCGG
>JANMEX010000418.1:0-1759 GCA_031377485.1 Phyllobacteriaceae bacterium | reverse complement strand
CTGATGTCCGGCGGTTCGCTCGCTGAATGTATCCACCGCGCCCGTGGCGATTGGCTGCTGTTCCTCGAGCCCGGCTCAAGGCTTGCCGAAAGCTGGATCGAAAGCGTCGAGCGCCACATGAGCCTCGTTCAAAGCCCTGGCAAATTCACACGATCGCGCGCCGGTCAGCCCGGCTTCCTCTCGCGCATTACGACGCGCAACACCGCACTTGCCGACGGTCTCCTCATCACCAAACGGCAGGCCATAGCACTCGCTCGAACTGCAAAAACGCCGGACGATTTGGCAAGGGGGCTTGCCGCCCGCCGCATGAACGCCGAGATCGTGCCAGCGGGGCGCTAGATTATATTCATGGCCTTTCACGTGTTTGCGTAATGCAAGTCGCCTGTTTCTTTGCAATCTATCCAACGGCAAAAAGCAAAAGCTTGCGCGCGGCAAAATTGCTGTGCACATTTGATCTGGCCAAAGGAGATGTGCAATGTCCCCTGAATTCCTGCTGACGACCTTGATCGTGGTGGCTTCACCTGGCACGGGTGCGCTCTACACGATAGCCGCCGGTCTTTCCCGCGGCGCCAAGGCCAGCATTGTCGCAGCATTCGGCTGCGCCTTGGGATGCCTGCCGCACATGGCTGCGGCGATCACGGGCCTTGCCGCCTTGCTCCACACCAGCGCACTGGCATTTCAGATGCTGAAATATGCCGGCGTTGCCTATCTTTTGTGGATGGCCTGGCAGACGCTGAAAGAAACGGGCACCCTTCAAGTTGAGACAGATAAAACGCCGCGCAAGCCGATGAAGGTCATTGTCCAAGCCGTGCTGATCAATTTGTTGAATCCCAAACTGACAATCTTCTTCTTCGCCTTCCTGCCACAGTTTGTCCCCGCAAACAGCCCAGATACCCTGCCGCTGATGCTTGAACTGTCAGCAATTTTCACGCTGGTCACATTTTTGATTTTTGCGCTTTATGGCCTTTTGGCTGCTCAAATGCGCGAACATGTGATTTCCAAGCCGAATGTCCTGACATGGATGCGCCGATCTTTCGCTGCCGCATTTTTAGGCTTGGGCGCCAAGCTGGCATTGGCCGAGCGTTAGGCGACCCACCACTCCGGATGGAGTGTTGCAACCAAAGCCTTGGCGTTTTCCAACGCGTCTGCATCCGCAAATATCCCGAAGCATGTCGCTCCCGAACCAGACATACGTGCAAAAAGTGCACCTGAATTCACAAGACTTGCGAGGACGTCATCTATCGCAGGGGAGAGTGCGCGGGCAGCGGCTTCGAGATCATTGCGCGTTGTTTTGAGAAAATCCACCAATGGAAGAATATCAATTCTCCCGTTCTGCAAAGCCGGTCTGAAGAGGGGCAGCGCGCCATTCTCCTTCTTCACCAAGGCTTTGAAAATCGCAGGTGTTGAAACCGCAACGCCTGGATTGACCAGAAGTATCGGCATTTCCGGCAGGTCAACCGGCTCAATTTCTTCGCCAATACCGCGTGCTATCAGCGGCTTGCCGTAAACACACATAGGCACATCCGCGCCGATTGGCAGCCCGATGCGCATCAGTTCCGCTTGGTTCAACCCGAGCCCCCAGAATTTATTCAGCCCGGTCAGCGCGGCTGCAGCGTCCGCTGATCCGCCGCCAATGCCGATCTATCGCCAGATCACCGGCGTGCGGCGCGTGCGCACGACGGTGTATGCGCAGTGGCTGGAGAATGAGAAACTGTTCCCGTTCGGCGCGATCCGCCAGCTGACGAAGCAGCAGCACCGG
>JANMEX010000411.1:0-4123 GCA_031377485.1 Phyllobacteriaceae bacterium | reverse complement strand
ACATCGGGTGCCGCTTCGCGACAAACTTTCCGACAGAAACAGTTTACAAATCGCGCTTCCGCACTAAAATTCGTTCAAACAGCCACTCCCGCGTTTCGCGACAGATCCACAACAATTGACAGGAAATCAAATGCCAGTAGCCCGGCCAAAATTCGGTATTGGCGCTTCCGCCTTGCGCAAGGAAGACCAGAGCTTCATTACGGGGATGGGTCAATACACCGATGACATCAAGTTCGATGGCTGTTTGCATGGCTTTGTGCTGCGCTCACAAACCGCTCGAAGCAAATTCCAAATCCGCTCGGTTTCGGAGGCGATGGCAAGTCCTGGAGTGAAGCTGGTCTTGACCGGCAAGGATGTCACGCATCTGAATCCGCTGGCGACTTCATACCGCCCGGATATGGCAGATGGTTCCTCATTCGTTAGCCGGGATATCCCGATCTTGTGTCTGGGCAGGACACAATACACAGGCGATGCGATAGCCTTTATTGTGGCTGAGACTTTGGCGCAGGCCGAGGATGCGGCAGAAAAGATCGACGTGGATTTTGATCCGGAAGACGTCATCATTGATACAGCGGCGGCAGTTGAATCCCATGCGCCGCTGGTTTGGCCGGAGCTTGGAACGAATGTTGCCTATGTCTATGAGTTGGGCGACAAGAGCGGCACCGCAAAGGCGTTTGCAAACGCCGCCAAAATCACCCGCATTGCCTTCAAAAACAATCGTCTTGCTTCAAACTACATGGAAACCCGTTCTGCCGTCGCGCAGTGGAACCCAGACGAAGACCGGTTTGTCCTGACATTGGGAACGCAAGGCGTTCACGGCATCCAGTCAAAGTTGGCTGAACATGTATTTGGCATCCCCAAAAGCAAGCTTCGCGTTGTGACAAAGGATGTTGGTGGCGGCTTCGGACCCAAGGCATTTGCCTACCGTGAATATGCCTTGGTGATGGAAGCGGCCAAGCGGCTTGGTCAACCCGTGAAATGGGTTGGTGGGCGCGGGGAACACTTGCTGACCGATGCTCATGGCCGCGATAATATGGTCGAGGCAGAGATGGCGATGGACAAGAATGGAAAATTCCTGGCCATGAAAGTGAATCTGATTGCCAACATGGGCGCTTATCTGTCTGAAAACGCTGTGTTTGTCCCAGAACTTGGCGCCTCCATGACAACAGGTCTTTATGACATCCCTTTGATCGATTTGACGATCAGAAATGTGTATACCAATACCTGTCCGGTTGATGCCTATCGTGGCGCGGGTCGCCCGGAAGCGGCCTACCTTGTTGAACGCCTGGCAGATGAGTGCGCGCGCGATTTGGGCATGGAGCCCGCCGCTATTCGGCGCATAAACTTTATTCCAAAAGAGAACTTCCCGTATAAAACGGCGGCGAACCGCACCTATGATGTCGGCGAGTTTGAAGGCCACCTCAATCAAGCGATGATCCAATCTGATTGGAGCGGCTTTGAGGTCCGGGCGCTCAAGTCCAAAGAATCAGGCAAACTTCGCGGGATCGGTCTGTCATCCTATGTCGAGATTTGTGCATTTGATGGCGGTGAGCCTGCCGTCGTCTCGCTTCGTCCGGACGGAATGATCGAATTGCGCATCGGAACCCAGTCAAACGGGCAGGGGCACGCGACTGCCTATGCCCAGTTGGTGGCTGAAAAGCTCAATCTGGCGCTGGAGCGCATAGATGTCCGCCAAGGCGACACTGACGAACTGGCGTCGGGCGGTGGCACGGGAGGCTCGCGTTCGATCCCGCTTGGGGGCGTCTCAACGGTAAAGGCCAGCGAAATCCTCGCCTTGCGCATTCGCAAAATCGCATCTGATGAGTTGGAGGCTGCCGTTGAAGACATTGAACTGAGCGACGGCTTCGCGACCGTGGCCGGCACGGACCGTCGTGTACCCTTTGCCGCCATCGCAAAGGCAGCAACCGATCCAAAGGACCTTGTGGCACTCGGAGATGTCAGGCAAGACGAGGGCACCTATCCAAACGGTACGCATGTCTGCGAAGTTGAAATTGATCCTGAGACTGGTGAAACGAAAATTGTCCGCTACACTGTGGTCGATGATTTTGGTGTGGTGGTAAACCCGATTTTGCTTGAGGGTCAAATCCATGGCGGTCTGGCACAAGGCATTGCCCAAGCATTGCGCGAAAATGTGGTCTATTCGCCGGAAGGTCAGCTTTTGACCGCCAGCTTCATGGACTATTGTATGCCGCGCGCTGACCAGATGCCGCATTTTGATTTTTCGACTCGAAATGTGCCCTCGACAACCAATGCCTTGGGCATAAAGGGCGCAGGCGAGGCGGCAACGATCGGTTCGACGCCGGCAGTCATGAACGCAGTGATTGACGCGCTTTGGCGTGCCCACAGAATTCGCCATCTCGAAATGCCCGCAACGCCGCTCGCCGTATGGCAGTCCATTCAGGACGCGAAAGCAGCTAGTGAATGAACGCTGCACCAGATCGCAAGCAACACAAGCCTTTGCTTGGAATATCGCTAAAAGTCGGTGCAGTCTGTTGTTTCATGACCATGTACACGATGGTCAAGTTGGCAGGGCAGGTGCCTGCAGGCGAGATTGTATTTTTCCGTTCGTTTTTTGCTCTTGTACCGGTCTTGATCTGGCTATTCTGGAAAGGTGACGGATTTTCCGATTTCCGCACAACGGACCTGGCGGGCCACATCTGGCGTGGATTGATCGGCGTGACGTCGATGGGGCTCGGCTTTTATGGCCTCACGATCCTGCCACTGCCTGAAGCAGTCGTCATAGGCTATGCCATGCCGCTGATCACAGTTGTAATGGGTGCCGTGCTTCTTCAAGAGAAGGTCCGCGCATACCGCTGGGGCGCAGTGATTATCGGGTTGCTCGGTGTCTTGATCGTGTCTTGGCCGCGCCTGACGCTCCTTGGCAATAGCGATGCAAAATCGGCGCATCTGGCTATTGGTGCACTGGCGGTTATCGGATCCGCTGCATTTGCGGCTGGAGCGATGATCCAAATTCGCAGATTGATAGGTAAAGAACCAGCAATCACAATCGTCGTGTACTTTACAGTGATTTCGGCGATGATGTCATTTGTCAGCCTGCCATTTGGCTGGATTCATCCAGACGGACGTCAGACAATGGCGCTGGTTGCGGCGGGAATAATCGGTGGTATTGGCCAAATATTCCTGACCTCATGCTACCGATATGCAGATGTCTCGACAATCGCGCCGTTTGAATATGTGTCGCTTATAATCTCGCTGTTGATCGGCTGGTTTGTTTTTTCGGACGTTCCGACGTTCCAAATGCTGGCGGGCGCTTTCATCGTTGTTGCCGCTGGCCTTTTCATCATCTGGCGCGAACATCAGCTCGGCCTGGAGCGGAAACGGTCAAAGGAAGCGCAAAGCGTTTAGTAATGTCCGGTTGTACCAAGTATTGCAAATTCGTGCGCGATGGCTAAAGGTTACGTTGGGGCATAAATAGGGAAAATTTCTCCCATGCCAAATTCGCATGACGAATTGAGTAACCTGATCGGGCAGATTTATGACTGCGCCGTGCAGCCGGAACTTTGGCCGCAGACACTGGGTGCAATAAAACAATCACTCGATCTTGCTTTTCTGCAAGTGGTCTCTGTGGACGGTTATCGTCTTCGCCAAGGTCAAGCTGTGCATACTCCTGCCTTTCGGGCGCTTTTTGAGCCGGGTTGGCTCAGTGACTTCGCCCGCCACTTCAACAAGATTCCCGGCGGACATGATTGGATTGAAGCGGAAATCGACACGCCGATTTCGCAAATGCAATTGGTTTCGGAGGAGGAATTCAAACAGTCGGAATTCTACAAGGAATGGATCCAGACCAAGGGATTGCGCGACAGTTGCACCACACCGCTGGTCAGGCGAGACCATATGATTTGCGCGCTGACCGCGTCCGGTTCGGAAAAGCGCGAACTCTTCGATGATCATGATCGGGAGATGTTCCGGCTTCTGTCTCCACACATCCGAAGGGCGCTCATGATTGGCGACATGCTAGATGAGGGCAATTTCAAGCTCAGCCTCTACCGCGACCTTTTGGACCGAATATCGACTGGAGTGATGATCGTTTCTTACGGTGCCAAGCTGGTTTACGCCAACGGTGCAGCTGATGAAATTCTGC
>JANMEX010000387.1:0-2983 GCA_031377485.1 Phyllobacteriaceae bacterium | reverse complement strand
TCCCGTCATCACAAACGGTGACGAGCGGATCGCTGCATGACCACCGCGGGCAGTGGCAGCGTCTGTCCGAAGAGGGCCTCACTTTTCGGACAATTTTAACCGAAATGGACCGCCGCGCACGCCGATATGAATCCAGAGAATTTCGATACGAGGCAGATTGACCGACTGAAATCAGAAAATGAAAACTGGTGTAAAACCCGTCCGCACGGCCGTTACCTTAGGACCGGACCGAAGGCATTATCAAAAAATTCCAGACTCAGCTGGTTTATCCGGCGGTGTGCCTCGACTACTCCAGCCGGGCTTGATTGCCCAAGCCATCCGATCATGGGCTGAAGGGCTGGAAGATCGGTGAAATCAAGGTGGAAAAGACCATTCAGTTGCACAAGCTGTCCATGCTCACTGTTGGCCAAGGCTTTGGCGATTGAATCTGCTTGCGCCTCTATTTCATCCTCAGGCCAGCCACCCGATGCGGCGCGCTCAATGCGTTGGTCTTCTGGCGGGCGACTGATCCACAGGGCGGGTTGCCTTAGCCCTGTCGCAGCGACCTTGCTCGGGACAGGCGCATCCATCATCAAGCAGGCACCAATGCGGGTATCTGTTGCGCAGGCCTGCGCCGTCACGATCGCGCCCAATGACATTCCCATCACGCCCACATGATTAAGGTCAAGCAAACCATGCAAGATGTGCGTGGGGTCGGCATTGATCTGCGCCAATCGATTGAGCACAACTCCCACATCTGCGGCAAAATAGGGTACGATGCTGGTCTCGGGCGCAAGTGCGGTTTTAAAGCCAACAGGCAGCTTTTGATCTGTTGTCCGATAGGACGGCGCGATCAACGAGAAGGCATGTTTGCGCGTCAAGCCCAGAACGATTTGGTCTTCGGGCAACATGGCGGCAGCCACAGCGCCTGGCTGGTTCAGGGTAACGACGATGTATCCATGTGAAGCAAGTTCGGTTGTTTGAAAACTGCCCATCTGCATATAACCCGTCACGCCGGGCAAGTAGATGAGCACAGGGAAAGGCCCGCCCGCTGCAGGTTTTGCCGCATCGGTCCAAGGCGCGGCCAGTGCCCCGATCTGGCCGAGCAACACACCAGAAATCCAGCCGTGACTTTTTATGATGGCGTCAATCTGGGGACCTGCATTGGGCATATACGCTGCGAACGTCCCGGGTGCGGTTGCCGGGTAAAGCATCTGGAACGGTACAGTGCGCTGCGCTGCGCCCGAAAAAAGATCAAGCCGCGCAGTATCGATGGCCACGTCATTTGCAGCGCCGATCAATGCATTGTCTGGCGGTGGCAGTGCCCACATCGGTAGTC
Organism: Phyllobacteriaceae bacterium; assembly: GCA_031377485.1. Classification (GTDB taxonomy): domain Bacteria; phylum Pseudomonadota; class Alphaproteobacteria; order Rhizobiales; family Rhizobiaceae; genus JANMEX01. Next base: position 1,665 of record JANMEX010000387.1, on the reverse strand, counting down.
CGGCCCGAATGATCATTGATAAGACCACGCCGCTCAGCCCAGTCATGAGTATGAATAATGTCAAACAACGCTGCAGTGATGCGGTTTGGGCCCGAAGATACAAACCAGCCGCAACAGGTGCGAGCAGGACGAGGCACATGAACATCGGATTGTAGTATGGGTCGAAATCGGAGAATATCCCCCAAACACTATTGCTCATCATATGAAACAGCACTGCAATCAGGATACTTTGCCCTGCGCTCACGTATAGCCAGACGATAATGATCCGCATCAAAACCATCGCCAGACTATGCCAGATGATCCACCCAATGCTGCGCCCCATCAGTGCGAACGGGATGACGTGCCACAGCGACCAGAATACGCCGATGATCAACGCCGCAGTCATGGCTGAATAACGTCTGATCAGGCGGGGATAGGCGTAGCCTTGCCAACCCAGTTCTTCGCCTACCGCTCCGAGAAAGAACAGCGCAAATGCTGAAAAGATCGCGCCGGAAGAGAGCAGGTTGAAGGGAGGCAGCGGTAAGCCGGACAGCCAGACACTGGCAGCTGTCAGTGCGAAGGCCGCGGGCATGACGCAAAGTGCGACAACGGCCCACCACGCTTTTGGGATGGTGCGCCATGAGAACGCGCTGGCAAACAGCAAACGTGCGGCTGTCCTGCCATCCTTGCGCCAAACCAGGCCCAAGGCGGCAATTATCGGCACGACAGCCATCATGGCACTGATCGGCAAGGCGGGCGCAAAAGGTAGGGCGGCCCCCGTCGCCCCCAGTGCGTAGAACGGCAGCGACAGGAGGAGCACCAGCGCAAAGAACAACCAGACGGAGGTGTTATTGCCCGCACTCATGGTGCGAATTCATAAGTCAGCGTGGCGATCGTGCCTTTGAAATAGGGCTTTTCGCCGTGTGGTGTGATATACAAAGCTTCGCCTGTTAAGGGTACGCGCATGCCGTCACGGGTTTGGTAGTTTGACATGCGGCACTCCCATGGCATCAGCACGGTGGTTGTGCCCACTGTTGTCGCGCGGCCTTGGACGTAGATCGAAGCAATCAGGTCGTTAGTATCAAAGCGGAACAGCATGGTCACGCTGATAGGCCCGTCGGTTATCGTGGCATTGGCGGATGTGTCGTCCACCTTCTGCCAGACCACGCCTTGGCTCGGCAAAAGTGCGGTCGGAAACCACACGCTTTCAGCAAAATGGCGCAGCAATTCGCCGCGCGCGATTTCGCCCTTCCCTTGCAGCGTGCCTAGTCCGTAAAGCCCCAATATCGTGGGACGAAGTAACCCTTCGCCAGCGATAAACGCGTCCACGACGCGCACCGGCACGCCAGGAAACAGCATGATTATTGCATTCCACACAAAGCCGGGCCGTGCGGTGGTAAAGCTTTGTGCGGCAGTAAACGGTTTCCACGACGCCGCTGTGGCGCTCATGTTGAATATGCCGCTTTGTGTCAAAGTCACGGCGGTCACAACCGGCTGGCCATCGGTCAAAACCGCGTGGAAATAGCGTTTCACCGGTGCGGGCAGCCCTGCCAACTCAGCTGAATTGTAGCGATTTATTCCCAGGGAAACGCGCCCACCATCCAACTCAGAAACCAGAGCATCGGTGGCATTTTGCCAACGCCACGCGCCAAAGGCACTTGCTGCAAAATAGACCGATGTCAGGAT
>JANMEX010000382.1:0-3741 GCA_031377485.1 Phyllobacteriaceae bacterium | reverse complement strand
GGATCAAGATGCAAGACAATGACAAAAGCCGCACCGCTGTCAGGCGGCATTGCATCAAAAAAACGGCTGAGCGCCTCCACGCCACCGGCGGATGCGCCTATGCCGACGACGAGGGTTGCTTTGGCTCCGACAGGCGAGTCAAGTTTGCCGGCGACAGCTACGCCGATTTCACCAGATGGCTTTACAGCCGCCGCGCTACTATCAGCGAGATTCGTCATATTCAGTCCCTCTGCATTTTAGAAACTCTCTGTAGAAAACAAGTGTTCTCTTCGACCTCATAAAATCCTTTTACACCTTTTGCAGAATGCACATGCATCAAAACTCTAACCCGTATCAAAGTTTGGCCATGCTGAAAATCGTTTTGATTGCATTGCGTTGGGTTACGCAACCAGACCCACGCGGAGAACGCCGGTGCCGTCCCCAGCCAGAACCTACACCACATCCAGGGACACGATCGCCACAGATAAGAAACCACACCCAAAATCACTAATCATGACGGATTGTCGGTCCGCGCCGGTTTGGCAACGTGTGGCCGGTTCAACGGGGGAACGAACAGCGGTTTTGAGCGTTAAGTCACGTCTCACCTTTAGGCAGAAAGCATGTCCTTGTCATTTTTATGTTGGTTTGATGGGTTGGTGCTTGCGCGCGCCGACGCTTTGACTTCAGACGCTACCTTTGGCGGCGCACTTGGTGTGCCCATTGTTCTATCTGAAGAATGTGCGGCCATTCTGGCGGCACCAGAAAGAGCTTACCCGTGAAAACTAGTCTCTCAAACCAAACAACGTCCACAGGTCTGGCGCATGGGAATGCGCGCCGGACAGACGTGATCTATAAACCGGTGAGCAAATAATGAGCCTCTGGCGGGGTAGCTATTGCGGCCCTGCGCCGATACCGGCGGACCTTTTGGCACGTTGGAATTTTGATCCTTGGGCATTGGCCGTTTTAATAGCCTTGGCAATCTGGGCAGGGCGCAGCCGGCCCGGGGCCGCCGCCATCGTCGTGTTGGCATTTGCGTTCCTGTCGCCGCTTTGCGCGCTGTCGTCGGCGCTATTTTCGGCGCGGGTGGTGCATCACGTTCTTCTGGTCGCGGTGGCGGCTCCGCTTTTTGCACTTTCGCGTCCAGCGAGAAATGCAACAAGAGTGGGTGTGCCCTTCCTTCTGGCCACGGCCGCGCTGTGGCTGTGGCATGTGCCCCGCGCCTATGACGCGGCGCTTGGGCACATGGTAATCTACTGGGTCATGCAGGCGACCCTGTTCGGATCGGCCTATCTGTTCTGGCGCGCCTTGTTTTCGCAACCCGGCGGGTCGGGCGTCGGGTGGGTATTTTTCGCCTATCTTGCGATGGGAATGCTGGGTGCGATCCTGACTCTTGCGCCGAATGCCGTCTATGCAACCCATGCGACGGCACCGCTGCTTTGGGGTGTGTCGCCCCTGTCGGATCAGCAGCTTGGCGGGTTGCTGATGTGGATGCCCGCGGGCCTGCCGTTTGCTGTCTGGGGCGGCATGTTGGCGCGCAGGGCGTGGCGCGAGATGGGAGAAAACCCAAGTGATCTGGATTGAAGGACTGATCCCGCATGTCAAGGCGCTCCACCTCAGCTTTGTCGCGGTATGGGTTGCCGGTCTGATAGCCTTGCCCCGGATGCTGGCCCGCCACGACCCCGCCATTGTGCAGACTGAATTCACTCAGATCCGCCGTGCCACCCATTTCGGTTACGTCTGGGTCATCACGCCCATGGCGGTGCTGGCAATTTTCACCGGATCAGCGCTTATCTTCATTAGAGAGATTTTCACCGTGTGGATTTTTGTGAAACTCGTCCTCGTCACGGGGCTTGTCGCAATTCACGCATGGGTCGGTCACACGATTATTGCCGTGGCCGAAACGGAAGGCGAGCACCAACCACCATCACCATTGGTGCCGACGATCCTCATTTTTAGTTTGGTGGTCGGCGTCCTGTGCCTTGTTCTGGCCAAACCCGAACTCAACGAACTGCCGATGCCGTCTTGGCTTTTGCAACCTTTGGGGCGTCAGTTGCCCTTTGCTATTCCCAACCGATAATCGAAAACGAGCTTGCCCCCATGCCATCCCGTAGCCGAAACCACGATCACTGCAAAGCCGGACATGAGAATGCCCCAAGGCAGAATAGCAGACTCGTATCCGTTCAGACGCCATCCCCAGTTCAGCCCCAGAAGGGAAAGCAGCATGACGGCAATTATGAAATGCGTCCAAGCCGCGGCGCGGATGCGAATGCCCGGCACCATCAGCAATTCCATTGTGCCGCTGGCTCCGGCGAGAAGGCCGAACAGAAACGCAGTCCCGCTGGCCCAAAGAGCCGCCCAAGCCCAGCGCTCCTCGCCCGACCACCAGTACAACAAATCAGCCCCAAAGGCACAAAACGTCAAAGCTACGGGAAAGGCCACGGTCATGGCGTGCAACGGATGGCCCCAGATCGCTACGCGGCTTTCGGTTTGTTGAAAGGCGGGGTCGTTTACAATCGGGTCTTCAAACGGGGCAATATCTTCTGCGCCTTGTGTCATCTTGTGTGTCATCCGAAACTCCTTCGTAACTGCGTCATTGCGACAACGCTTCAGATCACAACTGGTTGCAACGAGCGGCTTTCAATGTTGCATCCTGCTGGACCGGCAGCCAAATCCATTGCTGATGTGTGGTGGATCATGCTGGCCTGCGGGTCGGCAATTTTTGGTCTGGTTATGGCGTTGCTGTTTGCCGCGCTTTATCGCCCCGCTGATCCGTCGGGTAAAGGTGAGGACGCACGCGGAACGCGCGTCTGGATGTGGGGCCTTGGGCTTGGCTTTCCGCTAGTGACCCTTGGAGCGCTGACCGGATACGGACTTGCTATTGGCGAGCGGCTGCTACCACGCGACGCGTCCGATCTTGTAACCGTACAGGCCGAGGCGCGGCAATGGGCGTGGACGTTTCGCTATGCGGGGGCGCCCGTGTCTGCAACCGAAGGCATTTTGCACATCCCTGCAGGTCGTCCGGTGAATGTGGAGATCACGAGCACCGATGTAATTCATTCGTTCTGGGTGCCGCGGCTGGCGGGAAAGCTTGATGCGATCCCCGGCCATGTGAACGTGCTGCGGATCGAAGCCGCAAGTCCGGGCACTTTTTCGGGGCAAAGTGCAGAGTTTAGCGGGCGCGGGTACCGAGAACATGTGTTTACGGTTGAGGCGCATGATGCGGCTTCCTGGGCCACATTCCTGCGGGAAGGCACACCATGACCAGTACCATCCCACCAAAACGCGGCACAGCCCTGCGTCTGCACCGTGCATTGGCGCGGATATGGGGGTCCGACCCGCGCCTGCGTGGCTGGTTGACCACCAGCAACAACAATGACATCGGCAAACTGTTCCTGATCGTCGCGACCACCTTTTTCGTTATCGGCGGCATCCTTGCGATGCTGATCCGCGCGCAGCTTGCCACGCCGGACTCGGCCTTCATGGAGCCTCAGGTTTATAACCAGATATTCACGATGCATGGCACCGTAATGATGTTCCTTTTCGCCATACCGTTCTTCGAGGCGATTTCGATGTTGCTGTTGCCCGGTATGCTGGGCACCCGCGACATGGCCTTTCCCCGGTTGGGGGCTTACGGGCTTTGGGTCTATATATTTGGTGGCAGTGCGGTAATCATCGCCATGCTGATGGGTCTCGCCCCTGATGGCGGCTGGTTCATGTATCCGCCGCTGTCCTCGGCCGCGTTTTCGTCGGGGATCGGGGCGG
>JANMEX010000322.1:0-5155 GCA_031377485.1 Phyllobacteriaceae bacterium | reverse complement strand
GGATACATCCTGAACCGACAATGCGCTGTATGCAAACGTCGATTGGTCTGACAGGCTGGTGTTCTGGCACCCGGTGGCCAAAAGCAATACAGCAGCCGAAAACAAAGAAACCCTGAAACCAACTGACACGCCGCCACCCCTACAAAACACCATCATATTTTCGCCGGTTTGGCCCAGAAGTAAACCGTTTACTGATAATCATGGTTAATCGCGGCAGTTATCGCGTTAACTGTTGCAGTTTTGCAATGACTTTCACTTGAGGAATATCACGCATTCACAGCTTTCTTGGCCGTAAATATTACCGTTTTACAAATTGATAGCGCGAATAAGGGATTTATCGAAACTGCCGGTTTGAATTTGAACAATACATCCAAATGGAAAGGCATCTATATTTAAGGTTGTGGCCATGATTACCAAAACAATGGCCATTCAGGTATCAAGGCTGCGAAAGCGGACCCAAATATTGATTGGTCGACAACGCGACAAGTATTAAAAAGCGCCGCACCCGAAAACAAAAAAGCGACCCGTTTCCGGATCGCTTTTTCATCAATAAATTCAATGGTGGGTGCGACAGGGATCGAACCTGTGACCCGCTGATTAAGAGTCAGCTGCTCTACCAACTGAGCTACGCACCCACTCCGCCCGAGGCAACGCCACCGGACGAGGCGCTCTATAGACACTGGTTTCTGCCCTGTCCAGCACCGGACAGGAAAAATCGTCAGTCGGGCAAAAACAACCGGCCTTCGGCGAATTTAACTGCGTGTCCTGATATGGTTACGCCAGACAAGGCGCCGCGCACTGTTGAAAATGCGAGGCCAATTTCGGACGGGCGGCCCATTTCCACGCCTTGGGTAAGGCCAAATGCGTAATCGCCGTCAGCCTTGCACTGGAATCGCAGCAATGTAGCCGCAAATGCCACTGCCGCTGACCCAGTGGCCGGATCTTCCGGAATGCCATCCCAAGGCGCGAACATGCGAATACGGAACGCGGTGTCCCCATGTTGGCAATAAAGGTACGGCGCTGCAAATTTGCCTTCACGTTGGATATCAAGTTTGAGCCAGGCGTTCGAATCGATTTTCGCACGGGCGAGAGCATCAAGATTTTTCACCGGAACCGTCACGTAAGGGACACCACCGGTCACCATCAGGACGCCGTGCACGCCGAAATTCAGATCATCAGGCATAAGTCCCAAAGCGGCCGCCACATCATCGTACGTTGTAGCGAACGCCAGTTCCTGCGGAATGCGCGCCGCGCGAAACGACGCTTCGCCGCCCATCGGGTCGGCAGAAACCGTGCAGTGGACAGGCCCGACGCACTCCTCCAGAATGACCTTCGCACCCGCCGTCAAGCCATTAAGGCCTGCAAACGCGATGGCTCCGCCTATAGTCGGGTGTCCGGCGAACGGCAACTCGCCGAGCGGCATGAAAATCCGCACCTTCGCGGAGTGGTCCGGGTTAACCGGCGGCAGAAAGAAAATCGTCTCGGCAAGGTTCAATTCGCGTGCAATCGCCTGCATTTCAACGCCGGAAAGCCAGGAAGCATCGGGTACCACGCCCAATTGATTGCCCGCGAGCGGCGATTTGGTGAAAACATCGAAGACGAGATAGTCAAGTTTGCGCATTTATGCGGCTCCGATTTTGTCCCGGATCAAACATGACCAAGATTTAATTTGTATTCTGCCCGCCAGACGATGATTTACCAGTCAAACTGTTTGATGACATGGAAAGACAAAAGTGATGGATCAGGAAGTGGGCAGACGCTCGATGGCCGGAAACCCGGATATTGCGGCCGCCCTGTCACTGGATAAAACAGGTCGTGCGCGCCGTGGTCGGCGTCGGTGGTTGGCCTATGCGCTGATTCCAGTGCTGCTGATTGCCGGAATATATGGCTATCAGTCTTGGTCTGCGGCATCGGCGGTCAAGAAAGTTTACACCACGGAAGCCGTAGCGAAGAATGATTTCGTCGTGCTTGTCAGCGCGTCCGGCACGCTCCAGCCACTGACCAAGGTTGACGTTTCGAGCGAACAGTCCGGCGTGGTCCGGGAAGTGATGTTCGAGGAGAATGATACGGTTAAAAAAGGCGACGTCTTGGCAACTCTCGACACGACAACACTTGCGGCACAGGTGGAGCGCGCAAAGGCCTCGGTCACCGCATCGCAAGCCCGTATCGCCGATGCCAAAACCACGCTGAAAGAGGCCACGCAAACACTCGAACGCACCACTAGCCTTGCCGCACGCGGCACGCTTTCGCAGCAGGACCTCGACAGCGCAGTTGCCAAGCGCGACCGGGCGGAAAGCGCGGTAACCAGCGCGGAGGCCGATTTGGCAGTGTCCGCCGCCGAGTTGAAGGTACAAGAATCCGCACTCGCAAAGAGTACGATTTACGCGCCGATTGATGGCGTAATCCTGACCCGCTCTGTCGATCCGGGCCAGACGGTTGCAGCGTCCCTGTCGGCGCCGATCCTCTTTGTGATCGCCGAAGACCTTCGCCGCATGAAGCTGGAAGCGGGAATTGACGAGGCAGACATCGGCATGGTCGCTGAAAAACAGAAGGCGCATTTCTCGGTCGATGCCTTCACCGGCAAAAGCTTCAATGCCCTCATTTCAAAGATCGCCTTTGCCTCGCAAACGACGGATAATGTGGTGACTTACGAAGCGCAGCTCGACGTGGACAACAGCGATCTTTCGCTGCGTCCGGGCATGACTGCAAACGTGGATATCATCACCCGTGAAGCAAACGGCGTTCTGACGATTCCAAATGCGGCATTCCGCTATCAGCCAGCCGCAGCGCCCAAGGCAACAAGCTGGAGCCTCACCAGCCTTTTCATGCCGCGTTTCCCGCGAAATACGGCAAAGGAAACCGCCAAGCCGGCAGCAGATGGCACGCGAACGATTTATGTCTTGCAAGACGGCACAGCAACCGCGGCACAAGTGAAGACCGGATCGACGGACGGGTTGATGACTGAAATCCTTTCGGGCCTGACTGAAGGCGATCAAGTTGTCACCGCCGAATCTACGGCCAAGGCTGGCTGAAACATGCCAGGACAGCCATTCATTGAGTTCGTCGACCTCTGGAAGAGTTATGGTGAAGGCGAAGCGCAGGTGAACGCGCTTGCCGGTGTCAATCTGCGCATTGGTCATGGCGAATTTGTCACCATCATGGGGCCATCGGGTTCTGGCAAATCCACCGCCATGAACATCATCGGCTGTCTTGATACGCCGACATCGGGTGATTACAAATTCATGGGCGTGGATGCAGGCAATCTTGACCGGGCCCGCCGCGCCATGTTGCGCAATCTCTATATCGGCTTTGTGTTTCAGGGTTATAATTTGCTTGCCCGCACCAGCGCGATCGACAATGTCGAACTGCCGCTGATTTATCGCGGTGCGGGTCGGCGTGAGCGCAAGCTTCGGGCCGAAGCGGCGCTGGAGTTGGTCGGCCTTTCCGACCGCAGGAGCCATACGCCCGCAGAGCTCTCAGGCGGCCAGCAGCAGCGTGTCGCCATTGCGCGCGCGATAGTGACTGAACCTGCGCTGCTCGTTGCTGACGAACCTACCGGCAATCTCGACACTGCGCGCAGCCACGAAATCATGTCGCTGCTGACGCGCCTGAACGAAGATCGCGGCCTCACCGTCGTGATGGTCACCCACGAAGCGGAGATCGCAGCCTATGGCTCGCGCACCATCCGCTTTGTTGACGGCCATATCGCCTCGGATGTCATGAACAAGGACCATGCCCATGTTTCTTGAAACGGTAAGTCTGGCGCTCTCGTCCATTCGTCGCAACGCATTGCGCTCATTCCTGACCCTGCTTGGCATCGTCATCGGCGTCGCTGCCGTCATAGCCATGATCACCATCGGTTCCGGCACCACGGACAAGGTCAAGGCCGACATTTCCAAGCTCGGCAGCAATCTCCTCACCATCAGAACCGGCCAGCCTCCGACACCGGGTACAGCGCCAGTGCGTGCGCGCGATTTCGAAATGAAGCATCTGACAGCGTTGGAGGCCAATCTGGCGGGCGCCAAAGCAATTGCCGGTGCCAGCCAGAAAACGGTCCGCGTTGTCTACGGCACCGAAAGCCTTTCCGCCTCTGTAACCGGCACGGACGCCGATTTCTTTACCGTGCGAGATTGGTCGGTCACTTCGGGGCGAACCTTCACCGAACAAGAAACGCGCGGCGGTATTCCGGTCTGTGTGATTGGCGAAACGGTCCGCAAACAATTCTTCGGATCCGGAAATCCGCTCGGCGCAATTATCCGCGTCGCCCGCGTCAACTGCCCGGTTATCGGACTTCTCGAATCCAAAGGCACTTCGGGCTTCGGTCAGGATCAGGACAATGTCGTCATGATGCCGTTGCAGGCATTCCAGCGGCGTATCGCCGGCAGCAATCAGGTTGAAACGATTTACGTCTCAGCCAATGACGGTGTTGCCACTTCGGAAATGCAAACGCGGATAGAAACCGCGATGCGCGAAATTCGCAAGATCGGACCGGATCAGGAAGATGACTTCAATGTCCGCGACCAAACCCAAATAGCCAATGCGATGTCGAGCACCATGGGTGTCATGACGGGCATGTTGAGCGCCGTGGCCGGTGTCAGCCTGCTGGTTGGCGGCATCGGTATCATGAACATCATGCTGGTCTCAGTCACAGAGCGCACCCGCGAAATCGGCATCCGACTGGCGATTGGTGCACAGGAGTGGCACATTCTCACGCAGTTCGTTGTCGAGGCAACGGTACTTGCGCTTCTGGGCGGCATCTTTGGCATCGGGCTTGGTCTGGGGCTTGCGGCACTGGCATCCTACGCCTTCGCAATCCCCTTCAATCCGAGCCTATCGGTGATCGTGCTGGCGGCTGGCTTCTCGGCAGCCATCGGCCTCGTCTTCGGGTTTTTTCCCGCGTTGCGCGGTGCAAGATTGAACCCGATTGACGCACTGCGCCATGAATAATTCGCCCAACGTGATGGATTATGATTGCCGACAAGGCTATGAACCCACCTCAATGCCCAAGGAGTCATCAATGCGCACGTCATTGTTTGCTGCATTTGCCTTAACAGCCCTGATTTCAGCGTCTCCCTCACTGGCCGCAGACAAGGCCGAAACTGGCATAATCAAGGCCTACGAATGTGGTGACAATTGCTACCTGACAATCACGACG
>JANMEX010000312.1:0-5425 GCA_031377485.1 Phyllobacteriaceae bacterium | reverse complement strand
CAGGCAAAGTGTCGTGGGCTGGATGGCTCTAAGCCTCATACCCGGTCGAGTGTCGCTCACGCGGCTCTCTTTTGATTTCACAAGGGCGAATTTCTCTGCGCCAGCGGCGCGCCGCCCTCGTTCGATGTCCGGCTTATAAGGCCACCAAACCCGAAGTGTCAACACGCGATTTGAAGAATTTCCACTTTTTCTGAACTAAAAATGCAAAGCCCGCTAAACGTCGTGGCGCTCATCAATATATAGTATCCGTTACCCGAAAAGGCCATAAACCGGCCTAACTCTCTGCCTACCTCACCCCATACCGTCAGACAAAAAGCGTTCGTTTGACTCCGCCTGTCATTCGTTGGAAAACAAAAGCCTCGAGCCTTTCTGGCCGAATTTACGGATTTCTCGGAAAAAGCATGAATCAAGCGAACAAAATGGTGGAGCGACTCGGCAATGAGCCGCCTATCGTTGCAGATGGACGCAAAGGTCCGCCTGATCGCCGCGAAGTTTCCGCCCGTTGGCTGGCCGGCACATTCCTCACCGGCTTCACATCCATTATTCTTATGGGCGTTGCCCTGTCGGCTGCTCTCGATGGCCGCCAGCAGCTCGCCACACCGGCGGAAATCATGGCTGCCGACGAAATGAATGCCGCACCGGACAATGGCTCAGGCAAAACCGGCCGGCTGTCGCCCACGGCACTTGCGCTGAAGATATCAGACAAGCGCGTGCTCCAGATTTCCACACTTCAACGGGTTGGGGACCGCGATGTTGTTCGCACGCTTCCGTTTGGCGTTGCTGAAATGGCCCTCGGCGCTGGCCACACGACAAAGAAATCCTACCCAGCCTTCAATGCCGTGACTATCTTCGAAGGCGCCAACGACACCTCGACAGCCGGCCTCGAAACCGGCCAGATCTACGGAGCCATGGTTGAGAGCGAAGTCAGCTTGAAAACCACAGCGTTTCCAGCATCCGGCGCCAAGTTCGAGCAATCCGCCAGCCTGACATTGGAGGAAGTCGAAGAAGCGGTTCGTATTTCCGGAACTGCCCTCACCGAGGGGGATGTCCAGGTCGCATCACTCCATTATCTTGACCCGTTGCGCTTCGGCAATGGTGATGGCGACTTCAATCTTGGCGCTGAGATGGGCGTCAAGATCGTTCAGGAGAATGTGTCCGTCGCGCCCAAGGCCGGAAGTGATGCCTTGGAAACTAGCTTTGCCGAGGAAATCATTCCAATCCGCTCAGATGCAACGCCTGTCTCGCTCTTCAAGGCTGCTGGATATGAGGGCGACGATGCAACGGGCATGTCGCAAGCCATCACCACGCTTCTCAGTGCCGAAAAGCTGAAAGGCGGATGGGCGCTGCGCATTGGTGTTGAAACGGAAAAAGACGAATCCAGAATCGTCCGCGCATCGGTTTATGATGGCAAAACCCATCTCTTCACCATCGCAATCGACGATCAGGACCAATATGTCCCGACCGAAGCGCCCGACAATGGCGAGGCTGTGTTCGCCTCGCTCGGCGATTCGCCCCAGCCCATCCGCGTTCGTGGCGATTTGCCTACAGTGTATGATGGTATTTATCGCGCAGCCTATGCCTATGACCTCACCCCGCGCATGGCCAAACAATTGATCAAGATGTTGGCCTCGGATGTTGACTTCCAGTCGCGCCTTGGCCCCGCAGACCGTTTGCAGGTCTTCTATTCGATCGCCGAAGGCGAAGACAAACCGGGCGATTCATCCGACATTCTCTATGCAAATGCTGTGATCAACGGTGTTGATCGCAAATTCTACCGCTTCCGCAGCAAGGATGACAGCGTCGACTATTTCGATGAAGCCGGGCAAAGTTCCCAACAGTTCTTGTTGCGCAACCCGGCGCCCAATGGTCGCCTGACATCCGGCTTCGGCATGCGCCGCCACCCGATTCTCGGCTATTTGCGGCTGCACGCCGGCACAGACTGGGCGGGACCCGTCGGAACCCCGATTCTCGCTGCCGGCAGTGGCACTGTAGAAAAGGCCGGCTGGACCTCCGGCTATGGCTATCAAACCATCATTCGCCATGCCAACGGCTATGAATCATCCTACTCCCACCAAAGCCGCATCGCCAATGGCGTCGTTCCCGGCGCAAAGGTCCGCCAGGGCCAAATTATCGGAGCCATCGGCTCAACCGGCCTGTCGACCGGTCCGCATCTGCATTACGAGCTGATCGTCAATGGCGTGAAGGTCGATTCGATGCGCGTGCGCCTTCCAACCGGCAAATCCCTCAAAGGCGGCGAGTTGACCGCCTTCAAAAAAGAACGTGACCGCATCGACGCCCTGATGGCCGCGCCGCAGGAACCGCAGAAGGTGGCGAGTGTGGTGAACTGACCTCCCCTTCGCCCCGCTGCTTGCGGGGAGAAGGTGGCGCGAAGCGCCGGATGAGGGGCAGCGCCGAGGATTCATGTCTTAGCTGACGCTTGCCAAATTCAGCCCCAGCTTTTTCTGCGCTGACTTCGGCAGATTCAACGAAGCCAGCCGGTAACTCTCCCGGACATAATCCTTCAGAGCCAAATCATCCATCGATTCACCCGAGAATCGCTGCAGCCAGCTCATCCCTCGTGACGCCAGATACGGCGCGGGCCGCAAACCCGGCTCGCCTTTCAGCAAATCAAAACTCATCGGCGAACATTTAAAGGTCACGGCCAGAGCCTTGCCCTCATCCCAGCCGCCAATCGCGAACACCTTGCCGCCGATCTTCCACACATGCGCCCCGCCCCATTGAATCACAGTTTCAGCATGCGGCAGGGAGGCGCAGAAACTGTTGTACTCGTCGAGCGTCATGCGTTCTGTCTTCCTATCTTTTTCCAAGGCAGCATTCGCATGAGCTTCAAAACACAAAAGCCGGCGCGAACACCGGCTTTTGCCATTTCAAAGAGCGGACTTAAGCCGCCTTGGCCGCATTCCCCGCCACCCGGAACAAGAGCCTGTCCGAACCAGCCGAAACATAAATATGCGATCCATCGCGAACTTCCCCGCCAAGTACTTTTTCTGCCAGCGGATCCTGAACTTCCTTCTGGATCACCCGCTTCAGCGGGCGTGCGCCATAGGCCGGATCATACCCCTTGTCAGCCAGCCACTTGGTGGCGGACTCGTCCAGATCGATCGTGATCTTGCGATCTTCGAGCAATTTGCTCAGTCGCTTGATCTGGATCTCGACAATTGCACCCATTTCCGCGCGGTGCAGCCGGTGGAACAGGATGATCTCATCGACACGGTTGACGAATTCCGGCCGGAACGCGGACTTCACCGCCCCCATCACCAGATCGCGCACACTGTCCACATCATCATTCTCACCCAGATTCACCAGGAAATCCGAACCAAGGTTCGACGTCATGATGATCAGCGTGTTGCGGAAATCGACCGTGCGTCCCTGCCCGTCCGTCAGGCGCCCGTCGTCAAGCACCTGCAAGAGAACATTGAACACATCCGGATGCGCCTTTTCGATCTCGTCGAACAGGATCACCTGATAAGGCCTGCGCCGCACCGATTCTGTCAGTGCTCCGCCCTCTTCATAACCGACATAGCCCGGAGGCGCGCCGATCAGCCGGGCGACGGAATGCTTTTCCATATACTCCGACATGTCGATCCGGCTCATCGCCGTATCATCATCAAACATGAATGATGCCAGCGCCTTGGTCAGCTCCGTCTTGCCAACGCCTGTCGGCCCGAGAAACATGAACGAACCAATGGGCCGGTTCGGGTCCTGCAGTCCGGCACGCGAGCGCCGCACTGCCCGCGACACGGCCTGAACCGCCTCGCCCTGGCCGACGACCCGCTTGCCGATTTCGTCTTCCATGCGCAAGAGCTTGTCGCGCTCGCCTTCCAGCATGTTATCGACCGGAATTCCGGTCCAGCGGGAAACGACCTGCGCGATATGCTCGGATGTGACAGTCTCTTCAACCATCGAAACCTTGCCGTCCTGCGCTTCAGATTCCACCAGCTTGCGCTCGAGCTCCGGGATCTTGCCGTAGGCCAATTCGCCAGCCTTCTGGAATTCACCCTTGCGCTGGGCAATCGCCAGCTCGTTGCGGGCATCTTCCAACTGCTTCTTCAAATCGGCCGCCAAGCCGAGCTTCTGCTTTTCCGCCATCCAGGTGTTGGTGATGCCTGCAGATTCTTCTTCCAAACCGGCCAATTCCTGCTCAAGCTTATTCAGCCGGTCCTTGGAAGCCGCATCCTTTTCAACCTTCAGCGCTTCCCGCTCGATTTTCAGCTGCATGATGCGCCGGTCAATTTCATCCAAAGCCTCAGGCTTGGAATCGACCTGCATGCGCAACCGCGATGCCGATTCGTCGACCAGATCAATTGCCTTGTCCGGCAAGAACCGGTCGGCGATATAGCGGTTGGACAAAGTCGCCGCCGCAACCAGTGCCGAGTCTGAAATCCGCACCTTGTGATGCTGCTCGTACTTTTCCTTCAATCCGCGCAGGATCGAAATCGTGTCCTCGACCGTTGGCTCGGAAACAAACACCGGCTGGAATCTGCGCGCCAGGGCAGCGTCTTTTTCAACATGCTTGCGATATTCATCAAGCGTGGTTGCGCCAACGCAGTGCAATTCACCCCGCGCCAAAGCCGGTTTCAACAGATTGGAGGCATCCATTGCGCCATCCGCCTTGCCGGCGCCGACCAGCGTGTGCATCTCGTCGATAAACAGGATGATCGAGCCGTTCGCCGACTGGATTTCGCTCATCACTGCTTTCAG
This sequence comes from Phyllobacteriaceae bacterium, assembly GCA_031377485.1. GTDB lineage: Bacteria > Pseudomonadota > Alphaproteobacteria > Rhizobiales > Rhizobiaceae > JANMEX01. Next base: position 703 of record JANMEX010000312.1, on the reverse strand, counting down.
CCGCTCTTCAAATTCACCGCGATATTTCGCTCCTGCAATCAATGCGCCCATATCCAGCGCCAGCAGGGATTTGTCGCGAAGCGATTCAGGTACGTCGCCATTGACGATCCGCAGCGCCAGTCCTTCGGCAATTGCCGTCTTGCCAACACCTGGCTCGCCAATCAGCACCGGATTGTTTTTCGTCCGGCGTGAAAGCACCTGCATGGTCCGGCGGATTTCATCATCACGCCCGATCACCGGATCAAGTTTTCCCTCACGCGCATCTTTGGTCAGGTCTCGCGCATATTTCTTCAGCGCGTCATAGCCCTGCTCGGCATTTGCTCCGTCCGCCGTTCGGCCTTTGCGCAATTCATTAATCACAGCATTCAGCGCCTGTGGCTTCAGCCCGGCTTTTGCCAATATCTCCGCAGTCTTGGCAGACTTTTCCATCGTCAACGCGGTCAGCAAACGCTCGACCGTAACAAAACTGTCGCCAGCTTTCTTGGCGATTTCTTCAGCTGTCGCCATCACTTTGGCAAGCGGCTGCGACATGTAAAGCTGGCCATTGCCACCTGAAACTTTCGGGAGCGCCGCAAGCGCGGCTTCAACCGCAATGCGCACCGCGCCGGAATCACCGCCAGCACGGTCAATCAGCGATCCGGCCAAGCCTTCTTCATCATCCACAAGCACCTTGAGGAGATGTTCGGGCAAAAATTGCTGGTGA
>JANMEX010000311.1:0-9726 GCA_031377485.1 Phyllobacteriaceae bacterium | reverse complement strand
GGCAAGGATGAGTTCATCGCCTACTTTGAAAAGATGGCGCGGGACTATCCGGGAAAGACGGTCGAATTCATCCGCTCTGTTGCCGAAGGCAATCTCGTTGTCCTTCACTGCCGCCAGACATGGCCGGGATTGCCCGACTATGCCGGCATCGACATTTTTCGGCTGGACGATGCCGGGAAGGTGGTCGAACATTGGGATGTCTTGCAGACGGTTCCGCAAACGATGGCGCACTTCAACGGCATGTTTTGAGATCGCTTGGCCTTGAAACAAAAGAAGCGGAGCCAAGGCCCCGCTTTTCGTTAATCCGGTACCCTGAAATCAGGCGGCAGATAGCTGGTCTGCTGAGGACTTGCCGGTGCGGCGATCCTGCGTAACTTCATAGTTGACCTTCTGGCCTTCATTGAGCTGGTTCATGCCAGAGCGTTCGACCGCAGAGATGTGGACGAAAATGTCCGGACCGCCGGCATCCGGCTGAATGAAACCATAGCCTTTTTGGCCGTTGAACCATTTGACAGTACCTGTCGCCATTTCAGAGACTTCCTTGTAGTTGGCTGACGTATGCCCGATGCATTTTCGCCCCGGACGTTTGGGATCGAAGTTTCCGGATTTAACGTCGGCAAGCAAGAAAGTCTTGATAAACAAGGAATTCTTGTAGGCAGATCGTGTGGTCTAAAAGCTCGATCCGAAAATTATAGGCATGATTTTTGACGCTTGCAAGACAAGCGTCTCGCCCATTTCCCTTGCGTCGATCGCCTGTTGGTGAAACGATGTTCTCCGGGATGCTGGAGGAGCGTTCCTTGCGACGGTCGGCTGACCGGCCGCCGCCTCACTTGAACCATGCGGTTGAGGAGGCCAAAATCATGGGAAAACGGAGCGGAGAACGATCCACGGGTCCGAAATGCGTTGCCATTGTCGGACCCTTTGCAAGTGGCAAGACAAGCCTCTTTGAAGCCCTCCTCGCCCGAACCGGCGCAATTCCCAAACAGGCCGTGACAGGGTCCGGCAACACGGTCGGCGACCACTCCCCCGAAGCCAAAGCCCACAAGATGAGCGTTGAGGCAACGATAGCTTCCACCATATTCATGGGCGAAAGCATAACGTTTGTGGATTGCCCGGGCTCGGTCGAATTCGCCTATGAAGCCGAACCTGTGCTGGCCGCCGCCGACATGGCGGTTGTGGTGGCGGAAGCCGACGAGAAAAAGCTGCCCGCGCTGCAACTGGCGCTGCGACTGCTTGACGACCTTGGCATTCCGCACGTCCTGTTTTTGAACAAGATCGACAAGGCGACCGCCAGCGTGCGCGAAACGCTGCAAATGCTTCAGCCCGTCAGCCGCACGCCCATGCTGCTGCGCCAGATCCCGATCTGGAAAGACGGCATTGCAACCGGCTTTGTTGACCTCGCGCTCGAACGTGCGTTCATCTACCGCGAACACGCGGAATCGCAGATGGTGCCTTTGGCAGGAGACGATGCCGCGCGCGAAATCGAGGCCCGCTATTCGATGCTGGAAAAGCTTGCCGACCACGACGACCATCTGATGGAGCAGTTGCTCTCCGACATAGCACCACCACAGGACGCGGTGTTTGATGATCTGGCGGCGGATCTTCGCGCCGGCCTCGTCATGCCGGTGTTCATCGGCGCGGCCGAGCGCGGCAACGGCATCTCGCGGCTGTTGAAAGCCATCCGCCACGAAGGCCCGGATTCGAAAATCACAGCCAAACGCCTGGGCATTTCTGCGACGGCAGTGACGGCGCAGATCATCAAGTCGATCCATACATCGCACGCGGGAAAACTGTCCGTTGCCCGCATCTTTGGCGGCACAATCAACGACGCGGCGGATATCACCCTTCCCGACGGCAAGTCAGAGCGCATATCCGGCATCTATTCGATGCTGGGCATGTCGCAGCGCAAGCTGCCGTTTGCGGGCGATGGCGAGACGCTGGCCTTGGGCAAACTCGACCATGCCCAGACCGGCCAGACGCTCTCGATTGGCAAATCGCCAGCCAAGCAATTGCCGGTCGGTGCGCCGCCGGTGCCGGTCATGTCGGTTTCGGCGTTGCCGAAAGAGCGCAAGGACGAAGTTAAACTGTCTGCAGCCTTGAGCAAGATCGCCGAGGAGGACCCGTCGCTGCAAGTGCACCATGCGGCGCAAACGGCAGAAACCATTTTGGGTGGACAAGGCGAAATGCATCTGCGCGTGGTTCTGGAGCGATTGTCCGGGCGCTATGGCATCGCAATTGAGACCAAGGTGCCGCTGGTTGCCTGGCGCGAAACAATCACCAAATCGGCGACCCACCGCGCACGGCACAAGAAGCAATCGGGTGGGCACGGGCAATTCGGCGATGTGCAAATGGATGTCAAACCGCTGCCGCGCGGCGACGGATTTGCATTCACCGATACGATCACTGGCGGTGTTGTGCCGAAGAATTATATTCCATCGGTCGAGGAAGGTGTTCGTGATTTCCTGAAATTCGGCCCGCTCGGCTTCCCGCTCGTTGATCTTGCAGTCAACCTGTCTGACGGTTCGTATCACACGGTGGATAGTTCAGACATGGCTTTCCAGATGGCAGCCAAGCAATGCCTGCGTGAGGCGTTGCCGTCCTGCGGGTCTGTATTGCTGGAGCCGGTGATGAAGGTTGAAGTCGTGACGCCCGAAAGTGGCATGGCGGCGGCGACCGGCATCCTGACGCAACGGCGCGGACAGATCCTGGGTTTCAACGCCCGCGACGGCTGGGAAGGCTGGAACGTGATCGAAGCGCTGGCACCAGAGTCAGAGTTGCGCGGACTGATCGTCGAACTGCGATCAGCAACCTCCGGCGTTGCATCCTACACGGCAAGTTTTGACCACATGGCGGAACTGGCGGGTCGCATGGCCGATGAAGTGATCAAGGCACATGGCAAGCGGAATACGGAGGGGTGAAAACCCGGCTCTTTACTTCTCCCCGCCGTTTGCGGGGAGAAGGTGGCCGCGAAGCGGACGGATGAGGGGCAGCGCCGAGGGTCGCGATTATCAGCAACCCGCTCAGAGCGCGCCGCCCAGAACAGCAACTCCGGCCAGCGCCATTGCGCCGGAACCGATACGCGCAGCAATCCGAGACTTCGCGCCGAACGCATGACCAAGCGCGAGGCCGGTAACATGCAGCAAGCCTGATGCAGCGACAAAACCGGCAGCGTAAGCAAATCCCGAAGCGTCAACCGGCATTTCCGCGCCGTGGGCAAAGCCATGGAACAGGCCAAAGAAAGCAACCAGTGCCGACGTCAGCCAAACCGGAAGCGGTGCGCCGAATGCTGCAAGACCGGCAATGACTATGATTGATGCACCAATGCCAGCTTCAACCATTGGCAGGGCGAAACCGGACATGCCAAGTACGCCGCCGGTGAGCATGGCGGTCATGAACGACAGCGGCAGCGCAAAACGCGCCCGTCCGCCGATCACAAAGGCCAGAACACCAACGGCGATCATCGCCAGTACATGATCGAGGCCACTGACCGGATGCATGAAGCCGTGCATCAAACCGGATGCATCGCCGTGGCCGGTATGGGCGAAAGCCGATGTTGAGAAAACGATGCCCATAAGGGCGATAAGAATACGCATGCCGTTCCTTCCGGGGCCCACCGCCCCATGATCTATGCGCCACATGGCGCTGGTTTCGTTCAACGGCTGGTCTCCTGGCTCGGGCTTTCCCTGCCGCCTTCCCGGTTTCCCAGTGGCATGTGGCAAGGCACGTATCCCTTACAGTCGCGGGGGCGGCTCCGGCATTTCACCGGCTTCCCGTTTCACTTCTCCCGTCGAGAAGCACCGTTTCGCAAGTGTTCGCACTGCACCACAGCCAAGTCAATCGCAGCATGCCGCCAGCGAAGCAGAATGGCAGGAAAGCGACAGTTGAAAATTCGGGCAAAAAAAAGCCGGGCTAGGCCCGGCTTTGAGATGTGGAGTGAGCCGTTTCCGGCAAAACCTCCAGAGGGGAACACTCACGGCGCGCCAATGGGAGGAGGAGATGCGCACCAGAGATATTGGCTATATGTATTTCGCCCGCTCCCTTTTCAATGACACAGTTTGCATTGCAGCGTTGCGCTCAGCGCATGGCTATGTAGGCCGTGCATCAGTGTGGCGGTGGCAATGTCATGCCATTGATGATGACCTCCAGCGAATGTCGTAGCGCAAGATCAGCATCAACGACCGGGGGCAAGCACTGCGCGGCGCGCAGCATTGCGTGGCCATGAACAACAGACCAAACCAAAAGCGCATCATTGTTTGCCTGATCGGAACCGACGACGGCCTCAACAGCATGATGCAGTTGGTTCCACGCCTGCAACATCGCGCTTTCCAGCTGTTCGGATACACTGTTGGGTGCATCGCCGCCGAACATCACCCGGTAAATTGCCGGATGTTCACTGGCGAACACGACATAGGCGATACCCATGGCGATCAATCTCCCCTTTGCATCGGGAGCATTTTTCGAATGATCATCCAGCGCCTCAACAAAATCATCGAAGCCTGATGCGGCAATTGCCGACATGAGGTCCGCCATGTTGCGGAAGTGATGTTGTGGCGCTGCATGCGACACCCCCGCTTCGCGGGCACAGGCACGCAACGTCAATGCTTGAAGACCGTCCCGCTCGAGAATGGTGCGCCCCGCTTTCACAAGCGCCGTGCGCAAATCACCGTGATGATAGTTTTTGTCTGTCATGACTTACTTGTATAGCGCCATCTTGACAGTGTCAAAATTTCCCTTTAGCGATATCTTGTCACTGTAAAGATAAGGCAATCCGATGACCGCATCCAACCTGTTTTCCGCATTCAATTTAGCCGCACTGGCGGGCTGGCTCATCCTTGCCGCCGGGGTGTTTTTCAGACGCAGCTTCCTGCGCGATACCATCGCCGGATTGTGGCTGCCGGTTTTGCTCTCATCCGCTTATGCCGCGTTGATCATTCTGTTTTTCGGCGGGTCAGACGGCGGTTTTGACACGTTGGAAAACGTCCAGAAACTCTTCACTTCGCCATGGGCGGCATTGGCAGGATGGGTGCATTACCTCGCATTTGATCTCTGGATGGGCTCTCGCATTGCCCGTGAAAGCGAAACGCTGGGCTTGCCGCGCTGGCCGCTGATTGGCCTCCTTCCGCTCACATTTCTGTTTGGCCCGATGGGCTTCCTCGCATTCGAGACGATCAAGGCATTTTCGAAAGGAGAGAAAGCATGACACTTGTTTCAGGTACGACGGGACGATCAATTCCCACTGACATGCGCGAAACCGCGCCAGTATTTTATGGCATAGCGGTGGGCTTCATCATCGCTTTCGCTGTGTGTTCGGCACTGGGACTGGTCGATGCGCGCCTCATTAATGGCGTGGGCGTTTGGGAAAAACCGGCGAAATTCTTTCTCTCGCTCAGCGTTCATGCGGCAACACTTGGCTGGGGGATCACGCTTTTGACGCAAAGCCAAGCCGGTTCAAAAGGCATCCGCCGCGCGACGCTGGCCTTCGCCGTTGCGGCGATTGGCGAAATGCTTTGGATAACCCTGCAGGGCGCGCGCGGTGCGGCATCCCATTTCAACCAGACAGACCCGCTCGCAATGGCGCTTTATCCAGTGATGGGAATCGGCGCTGTGACGCTGACGATCGCCACTGTTTTCATCGGCTGGCGAATATTCAAATCGGCTGGAAATGCCATCCAATATGCCACCGGCATCGGCTTCATCCTGTCCGGCATTTTAACAACAATAGTCGCCGGATACATGGCTTCGGGGACCGGCCACTCGGTAGGTGGCGATCTGAGCGATGCCACCGGCCTTGCGTTTTTCCATTGGTCAACAACGGGGGGCGATCTGCGTGTTTCGCACTTTGCAGCGCTCCACATTGCTCAGGCTTTGCCGTTTCTCGCCTGGGTTTGGCCGGACAGGCGCATCGTCACGCTCGGCGCCATAGCCTCAGTCATTGTTGTGGCAGCCCTGTTCATTCAGGCTCAGGCAGGAATACCTTTCTTGCGCCCTTGACGATCAGAAGCGCAAAAAAATCAGAAGCTCCAGGCGCGGGCCTTGGCGAACAGGAAATCCCGAAACGCGTTCAGCTTGGCCGCGTTCTTCATTGTCTCCGGATAACAGAAGTAGGTGTCAAACGACGGCATTTCCATATCGAGCAGAATCTGCTGAAGACCGGACTCTTTTTCAACCATGTAATCCGGCAGCAAAGCGATGCCGACGCCGCGCTGCACGGCTTTCTTGACGGACAGAAGCGAGTTTATCTGCAAAACCGGTATGCGCGGCTCGCCCTCTGGCCGGGCAATGGTTTCAAGAAGATTGATGTTGGTGAGATAGACCGGCGCGGGCTCGCCAAATGTCACCAGCCGATGTTGGTCGAGTTCTTCAAGGCTGGTCGGCTTGCCGAAGCGGTTGATGTAGCCGGCAGTCGCGTAAGCATGGAAATGCACGGTGAACAGCCGCTTTTGGATGAGATCCGGCTGCTGCGGCTGGCGCAGGCGAATGGCGCAATCTGCATGGCGCAGGTTCAGGTCCAGCTCTTCATTGTCGAAAATCAGCTGCAGCTGCATGTCCGGATATTGCTCGATGAACTCCGGCGCGCGGTCGGCAAGCCAGCCTTGGCCAAGACCAACTGTTGTGGTGACACGCAGTTTTCCCGTCGGCGTATCTTTGCTCTCCGTCAATCTGACGCGCACACCCTCAAGCTTGAGAAGCACGTCGTGCGCGGTGCGAAACAGCAGCTCTCCCTGCTCGGTCAGGATCAGCCCGCGCGCATGGCGGTTGAACAGCGGCACGCCGACATCATGCTCCAGTGCCGAAACCTGCCGCGAGATGGCCGACTGCGACAAATGCAGCTTTTCCGCCGCATGGGTGAACGACCCGGCTTCCGCGGCCGCGTGGAAGATCCGTAATTTGTCCCAGTCCAGCGGCATTGAAATCCCCCTCGCCCATTAGAGCATTTCCGAGCTTGATGGAACATCAAGCGATTAAGGACAATGCGGCAATACAAAGACTTGGAGCGAAACGCGTTTTGCTCCAAGGGCCGGTTATCGAAACTATTCGGCAGCCTGTTGATGCGCGGGCATGGCGGCAAGATATTTCTCCGCCTCCAGCGCGGCCATGCAGCCAAGACCGGCAGCGGTAACGGCCTGACGGTAAATATCGTCCGCCACATCACCGGCCGCATAAACGCCAGGCACATCCGTCGCAGTCGAACCCGGTACGGTCCACAGATAGCCATTCGGCTTTTGTTTGAGCTTGCCCTTGAACAACTCGACTGCAGGGGCATGACCAATGGCAATGAACACGCCATCAACGGCGAGTTCGGTGAGCTCATTGGTCTGTATATTCTTCAGCCGCACGCCAGTGACTGACGCCGGAAAGCCATCCGTACCGGTGATTTCGTCGATCGCCGAATTCCAGATCACCTTGACATTGGGTTTGGCAAACAGACGGTCCTGCATGATTTTTTCGGCGCGGAATTCGTCGCGGCGATGGACAAGCGTGACCGATTTGGCAATGTGCGACAGATAAATCGCCTCTTCAACAGCTGTATTGCCGCCGCCGACCACAACGACATCCTTGCCGCGGTAGAAAAACCCGTCGCAGGTGGCACAGGCTGAAACACCGTATCCGGAATATTTCTGCTCGGACGGCAGCCCGAGCCACTTGGCTTGTGCACCGGTGGCAATGATCAGCGAGTCACAAGAATATTCCTGCCCGCTGTCGCACTTCAGGCGAAACGGCTGGCGAGAAATATCAACTTCCGTGACAATATCGGGCACGATTTCAGTGCCGACATGTTCAGCCTGAAGACGCATCTGCTCGACCAGCCATGGCCCCTGAATAGGCTCGGCAAAGCCGGGATAATTTTCGACATCGGTGGTGATGGTCAGCTGACCGCCCTGCTGCAAACCTGCAATCAGGATCGGCTTCAGCATGGCGCGGGCAGCATAGATCGCGGCTGTGTAACCAGCCGGGCCGGAACCAATGATAATGACGGGCGCGTGGATCGACGACATGGAAACAACCTGGAAAGACTGGAATGACGGAAATCTGGCGTAAGTCCACTGTTGGACACCACGCATCTGTGCAGACAAGGTGGCCCAGCCATGCAAATTTTTCAAGGCATCTGCCAAGCTTTCCACATCCTAGGGTCTGGACCTATTGATTTTGACGAAATGGTCGGAGTGATTTTTGGTGAGTGTTAGGAGCAGAGGCGCAGGAAATGTAAACATTTTCAAGCCTTTGCGACGCGACAATCGCCGAAAAGCGCCCGATTTGGCAACGTCAGCCAAATGGCTGCAATCTGCTGCGTCAAACCGCTCGAACGGGCTTCAGCCCGTCCTTCGCGGTTTTCCTTGCATATTATTGCCATTTGCCTGCCATTTTGCCAAAATTAATAGGTCCAGACCCTCGCTGGATCAGGGCGCATCAAGCAAAAGTCCGCGACTTATGATGAGTGAAGCAAATTCTGGTAAATCGCGTTGATTTGCGAGGCTTCCCGCTCAAGCATGAAGCTTTTCAGGACATGCGGCCGCGCTTTTTGCGCCATATCTTCACGAAGCAGACTATTTTCGATCAATTGGGCAACCGCATTGGAAATCTCGAGATCGCCATTTTCGACGACCATTCCGGTCTGCCCATTCACAATCAGGGCCCTGAAAGCCCCGACATCGGTCGCCGCAACCGGAACACCGCACGCCATCGCCTCCAACGGCGTCAGCCCGAAGCCTTCCCAGCGCTGCGGCGCAACAAACAGGTCCAGCGCCTGATACCAAGGCAGGACATCGTCCACCTCGCCGACAAAACGGATACGATCCTGAAGCCCGGCGGCTTTGATGGTGTCAGTCAGCCTGTCGGCAAACTCCTTGTTTTCGATCGTCACCCGACCGCTTATCACCGCAATCCAGTCCGGATGGCTCGGCAAAAGCGTGATCATCGTCTGAACAAAACGGTCTGTGCCCTTGTTCTCGCGGATGCGCCCGAAGCAACCGGCAATCTTGACCGATGGCGCAAAACCGAGAGCCTGCTTGGCTTCGGACTTAGCCTGAGGCGGAACAAAGCGCGCCGTGTCGATGCCGTGCATAATGACGGTGTTTGGCACCTGAAGATAGGACGATGCCTGCGCGCTGGTCGCAATCACAGCATCCATCCTGGCGATAAGCCATTTGGTAAAGCCACGATGGTTGCGTTGCGCAGCGGAGGTGAAAAGCAGTTTGACCTTCATGCGCAAGACATCGCGCATGATGATGCCCGGCAGCATCTCGGTGTTGCGCCGTGCATGCCAGACACGGCAGTCTGCGCCATTGGGTTTGAACCAAAGCCGCCACAAATCGCGAAAACGCACGCAAACCACCTGCTCCGGCAAACCATCAGGTGCGAGCGAGGCAATTTTGACGCCCAACTGTCGCAGCTTGGGCACCAGTTGGACAATGGTTGATGTGACGCCGGACAAGCGCTTCTTTAAATTTGGCGCGATCACCTGCGTGTCGTTGATATCGACATAGGTACGCATCGCTTGCCCGATCTGCCGGATCAGATGAACTTGACGTTCAAAATCTCGTAGCCGCGCGCACCGCCGGGTGCGAGCACCTCAATGGCGTCGCCCTCGGACTTGCCGATCAGAGCGCGGGATATCGGCGAAGAAATCGAGATGCGGCCAGCCTTGGGATCCGCTTCCTGATCGCCAACAATCTGGTAAACTTTCTTCTCTTCCGTATCTTCGTCGATCAGCGTCACTGTCGCGCC
>JANMEX010000308.1:0-9114 GCA_031377485.1 Phyllobacteriaceae bacterium | reverse complement strand
CCAACACTGGCACCAATCGTCGGGCCTTTCGCAATGATACCCGCCGAAAGCCCCGTGCCCTATGCCAGTGTCGCCTCGCTCTCCGCACCATGATGATACATCGGCCAATTCAAATACCGGGTCACCGCCTCATTGATGATCGAGGCGTGATGGCCGCGCACCATTGCGACATGGTGCTCGAACCCATTTTGCGCAACAAAACGCATCAATTTGCGCAATTCCTTGACCTTCGTCACCGCAATGCCACCATCCATCGGGAAGGGATCATCGGTGAATTCACCTTCGCCAAGATACGCCTTCAATGTCCCGCGCCGGTCGTCCGACGACAGGCGGAAATAAGTCATAGGTCCGGCAATAACCTTGCCTTTTACCGCGCCGAAGCACTTTTCACGTCCGATCGTTTCCCCAAGAACGTCCAGTTCGCTGATCTCAGGCGTTGCGCCGATAAACTTTTTCGGGAAGTTGCCGCAGTGCGTGCACACGCATTTTTCCGGGTCGGAACCATAATTGTTGTTCCAGTCAAGAATGGCAGGCGGTGCTTCCGAGGCAAGCGCCAAGGCATACATCGACAGCGCTCCCATAATGTCCACCTCGCAGGCGCTCGGCATCAGTTCCTCGCCCATCATCGACATGGTGAGGCACGTTGCGCAGCCAAAATTATCCTGCAACGAGCGCCAGCACTGGATTGCCGAAGCATCGCATTCATTCGCCTCAATCCAGCGGTCAACAGCGAGCGACCATTTTGCTTGGCGCGAGATCTGTTCCGGTTTGATATGCGCCGGAATGCGGCCATAGGCTTTGATTGCAGCAAGTTTGGAAACAAGATCGCCGTCAGTATCAGACACCTTCGATGCCGCAGCGATCATTTCAGAAAGGTCAACCGTTACAACCGTGATCCCGGCCGCCTGCAGCAGTTTTTCGCTGTATCGCATGGTCTGGAACGCACCGGTTCGCGCACCAATGGCACCAAGCCGCGCCCCGCGAAGGCCCCGCACAGTCCGGCATACTTTCGCAAAACGTGCCAGATCAGCCCCGAATTCATCGCTGAATGTATCGCAGGTGTGGTTTGTGGTTTCGGTATAGGGTACGCCATACTGGTAGAAATTGTTGGTGACCGAAAGTTTGCCGCAGAATGCATCGCGGCGGGAATGGACATCCACTTTGTCCACTTCATCATTGGAAGCCTGAAGCAGGATCGGCACATTAAGCCCCGCCCGGCTTACCAATTCGGCGACTGCAATTTCATCGCCGAAGTTCGGCAGGCAGATCACCAGCCCATCAAGGTTGTCGCGGTGCGCACGGAAGTGGGCTGCATAGAGTTTGGCGTCGTCAATTGACTGGACAGCTCCATTGATCGTGGCCTCGAATGGCAAAGTGACTATGTTCACGCCTAGCTTTTCAAGCCAGGCGACTGTCTCGTCACGCGCAGCGCGGCACGGCGCACCATTGAAAAATGCGCGACTTCCAATGACGAGCCCGAGCGTTACCTTGCGTTTGATGGTGAGTGCCATAACTGTCCTCCCAGACCGTGTTCATCAATGATGCATGTTGATGGATTGTGGTTCCAGAGCAGCAATGACGCAATCGCCATTGGCAGCGCTGAAGAATTGCCGTTAGATGTAAGCGAAATTGAATTGAACAGGCCGCACCGAAAAGCATGAGCGACGACGACATCCAGACCGATACCGGTGACGACATCAAGGCGCGCGCTGCTTGGCATTATTATGTCGAAGGTCTGACGCAGGAACGCATCGCCGAAAAGCTCGGCCTTGGCCGCGTCAAGGTGCACCGCGTCTTGTCGGCTGCGCGGGATGAAGGCATCATCCAATTCAAGATCCGCAACCGCATAGGCGAATGCGTAAACCTTCAGTCGCAACTGGTTTCCCGCCATGGCTTGGTTGAGGCGATCGTGGTGCCAGGCGCAGCAGACAGCCGCAATGTGCCTGCGATGATTGGTCATGCGGCAGGCGAATATCTTTCTGCGCGTATTGGCGCTGGCGATGTGATCGGTGTTGGCTGGGGACGTACCATACAAGCCGCGATTGCCCACATACCACGCCGCCCAGTGGCGCGAACGGCCGTGGTGTCTTTGCTCGGCGGGTTGACCCACCTTGCTCCGCTTAATCCTGCAGGCGCTGCCGTTGATCTTGCCGGTCGGCTGGACGCTGAATGTTATGTGTTGCCGGTGCCGGTCTTTGCCGACGAGCCCTCGGACCGCGCGGTGTTCATGGGCCAACGCTCGATCAAGGACGTGCTCTTGTGGGCGCGTCGTGCGTCTATTGCCATTCTTTCGGTCGGCTCGTTTTCGCGTGAAAATCCGATTGCCGATTTCGGCTTCATCCGCGCACACGAGTGGGACGAGTTGGAAGAGGCGGGCGCTGTTGGCGATATCCTCGGACATTTCATCAACGCTGACGGCAAACTGGTTGATCACCCGATCAACCGACGCGCCTGCTCGTTGCCGATTGAAGATCTGGTCAACATTCCAAACATCATGATGGTCTCCGGCGGGCGCGAGAAAGAGGCGGCACTGAATGCCGCGTTGAAATTTGTGAAGGTGACAACGCTTGTCACCGATGAAGACGGGGCCCGCAGCCTTTTGCCGGGCTAAATAATCAGTCACAGCAACGGCGCGGCGAGCGCTGCCTGAATCGGCTGGATCGTCCGGTAATAATCACGATAAATCGAGTTCAGCCGCGCATATGGACCGATCAGCCTTCTATCCGGTTCAACACTGTCAACTGTGGCCGCGCACATGGAAGCTGACGCTTTGTGTGCATCGGCAAACCAACCCACGCCTGTCGCCGCCAGCATCGCCGCACCGAGCGCCGCTGCTTCCTTTACGGGCGAAATGGCAATCGGCCTTTGCAAGACCGAAGCGAGGATTGTCATCAACAGTTTTGAATTTGTTCCGCCTCCGCTGGCTATAAGTGTTGTGGCGCGTTGACCAACTGCGCTTTCCATTGCGTCACTCGCCAACGCTTGTTCTAGCGCAATGCCTTCCATCGCCGCCCGGAAGATGTGTCTCGGCTCGTGACTAAGCGACAATCCAAGCATGGCTCCGCGTGCTGTGTCATCCCAAAAAGGGCTCATAACTCCGGCGAAATAGGGCAGGAGCAGCAAACCATCAGATCCAGCCTGGACGCCGAATGCCTGACGTTCCAGTTCAGGCGCGGAAGGTGAGCCGGTGGTTCGCACCACCCATTCGACAAGCTGCATCCCGGAGCGCAAGACGGTCTCGAGCAGATAGCCTTTGCCTGAAGGGGCGATGAGCGTACGAAACGCATCAGTGGATCGGAAACAGCTTGAATACATGCCGGAAACCACGCCCGACCCCAGCGAAAAGCAGGCCTGACCTTCCTTGTAAACGCCAAGCCCCAGACTGTTCGCTTGCCCGTCACCAGCAGCAGCAAAAACCATGGTACCTTCGGTTAACCCGCAAGCCTTGGACGCTGCCGATGTCACCGAGCCGATCAGCGATGCCGGTTCCGCAAGCCCAGGCAGTTGATCGTCGTTAAGGCCGGTGGACGCGACAAGTTCTGTCCGCCAAGTCGTTGTTTGCAAATCGAGAATGCCGAGCGGGTCAGCACTGGCCGTGGAAGAGACGGCTTTGCCAGTTAATTGCAGGTGAAGATAGGCACCGGCATCAACAAGAACCGATGCATTGGAAATCGCTTCGGGCTCATGCTCTTTGAGCCAAACCAGCGAATAAAGTGCTGGTGTCGGGTCCGGCGGTTTGCCTGTCCAATCGCGTATTTGGTCGCGGCCAAACTGTTTGGAAAGGTCTGCAACTTGGTGTCGCGCACGTTCGTCGAGCCACAGGATGGCGGGGCGGATTGCATTACCTTTCTCATCCAGCAATGCAAATGTTTCGCGCTGGTGCGTAAGTGCAATGCCCGCGATCCGCTTGGGGTCTATGGATGATGTAAGTTCGCGCAGCGCAGCGCAAAGTGCTTGCCACCAATCGGCTGGATTCTGCTCATAATGACCCGGATGCGGAGTTTGCATCGGATAGGTGGCGCGGCATTCAATCAAGGCTTCGCCAGAACGCGTGAAGGCAATCGCCTTCACCGCAGTCGTTGACGCATCAACCCCGATGACCAAATCCTGCATTGCAGGCGCTCCTTACTAAGCCGCGCCCTTATCCATAAAGCGGGCATCGGCCTGGTCAAGGCGGCGCCGGATTTGGGTGACGACGAGGGAATCGTCCGGCACGCAGTTCTCGTAAGTAAGCAACTCGCCTGTTTTGATAGGCTTCATAACCTTAGCCTTTTCCGCGATGCCGAGGGGGACCATGCCTTTCGCTCGCGCATCCTCCCACGTGACCGCGTGGCCGCGATAGTCGCTCTCGCCGATCATGCCAAGTGTATCGCCCGGGTTCAGGTCACGCTTTGCAACGGCGACGGCTTCGGCCACCGGATAGTCAAGCGGCACCATATCGGCTGTTTTGTGCATCACGGCACGCGCAGCTGACAAAGGCACTTCCAGCGAAGTGAGGTGATATGGCCTGTAAATAGTGAAATAGGGGCCTTTACCGACTTTCAAGTCTATCATGCGCTCAAGCACGCGCGGGTGCTGCGTTTCGACGATGCAGAAAACGCCTGGCGCAACGCCCTTGCCGATGGAATAATCGACGACGCCCTTCTTGTTCAGAATTCCGCCGTCTTCCTTCGGACAAAGGACACTGGCAAGTTCATCAATTGTCGCGGTTGGTCCGTGCATGCCGGGAACATCTGGAACAAGGCCGGTGGCGTTGGCTATGGCGACCATTTCGATGGCAGTTTTGGAACCATCAACAAACTCGACCAACATGCGTGCGTTCATGTTGCGCTCTCGCGCTTCTTTTTCATACTCGGCAGGCATCGCATCAATCTTGAGCGGATTATTCTTGCCCTTGCCGGCAGCGATGACTTTCATGCCAAGACTGCGCGCGAAGCCGATGATTTCAAGCGTGCAAGCGGGTTCGTCGCCGGCCGCGCCTGTATATATAACGCCGGCTTTGCGTGCTTCTTCCTTAAGAAAACGACCGATAGTGATGTCGGCCTCAACGTTGAGCATCACAATATGCTTGCCGTTTTTCATTACTTCGAGAGCAAATAGAGTTCCGATGTTCGGATTGCCGGTTGCATCGATAATCACGTCGATACGACCGGCTTGCGCTAGGGCATTGAGATCGTCGGTCACAGCTATTTTTCCGGATTCTATAGCAGCATCAATGCCGTTGGCATTCGAGGCGATCACGATGTCGCTTCGATCCCGGCCCGAAAGCAGGACACCGTCTATTGCCGTCTGTGTCCGAACTTCGGCAATGGCACCGATGCGCAAGCCGGGCATCAAGCTGACTTGTACGATAATGTCGGTGCCCATCTGTCCGGCTCCTGCCAGACCGATTGTCACTGGACCAACCGATGCCGCGCGCGCCAGAAGTTCATCGGCAAAATAGGGTTGTGCCATAGTAGAAGTCCTCCACGGCCGCCAACGGCGACCCATTCAAGTAAGAGATATTCTTATGAACATTTTTCACTACGTCAACAAAAAATTTCAAGACATATACCGATAAGTTCCTGCATGGCGTCACCTCATGTTGGGTGCCACATCATTTCGCCGCTTGCGCAACAACTGGTGAATGAGTTGGGCTGCTCTCGCAGACATATAAAAGTCATTTGTCGCAAGAACAGTTATTTTGCAGTGCAAAATGCATATATTGCAGTGCAATAACGAAATTTATTGCTGCGTTGCCAGTTGTGTCTGTGCGTGAAGGAACCTATCCCATCCTGGGTATCCATCAATTTCAGAAAAAAATTCAGAAGAATCAAAGTGGCAATCCTCGGATTTCCAATGTGAAATTTTTGCATTGACAAGAAAATTGTTTCATACATTATTGAACAATAGTGCGAGCCGGTGCATAAAATTACACAGTCCGCGGCAACCACTGCAAACACACATGGGAGGTGTGATTTGGCTGGAACATTTTCCTTTATTCAGGTCTCGACGCTTCGCTCGCTCCGCGACGGTATTTGTCATGTCTGAAAAAAGTTCTGGCAGCGTCGTGGTCGATACGGCGGATGAACGACAGTTCAGCCTGGCAACTATTCTGTCTGGCGCAAAAGGCCCGTTGATCGGCTTGATCCTTCTGGCAATCATCTTGACGCTGACGACCGATACATTCCTGACACTGCGCAACCTGTTGAACGTGCTTGATCAAGTGACAGTGCTTGGCATCATGGCCATCGGCATGACGCTGGTGATCCTGATTGGCGGCATCGACTTGTCAGTCGGTTCCATATTGGCACTTGGTGCGATGGTGTTGGGATATTTCACCCATGCGGACCATCTTGGCCTGCCAATGCCGGTTGGCATGGTGGCGGCGCTGATTGTTGGAGCAGTGTGCGGCCTTGCTTCTGGCCTTCTGGTAACAGTGGCCAAACTTCCGCCTTTCATCGCAACGCTCGCCATGATGTCTGTCGCCCGTGGTTCAGCCAACATCATTACGGATGGCTCACAGATTGTCGGCTTTCCCGGCTGGTTTTCCGACCTGTCCATCGTGCGTCACTTTGGTTTTCTATCAGCCACAGTCGCGGTGATGGTGGTACTGGCTGTCATTTTCGGTGCGTTTTTGAAATACCGGGTCAATGGCAGAAACCTCTATGCCATCGGCGGCAGCGCAGAAGTGGCGCGCTTGTCAGGCATCCCTGTCACGCGGCTGACCATCGGCGTTTACGCGGTTTGCGGCTGCCTTGCAGCGCTTGCCGGTATTGTTCTGGCCGCCCGTCTTGATGCGGTGCAGCCAAGCTCGGGGCTTGGCTATGAGCTCGATACGATTGCCGCAGTTGTTATTGGCGGCGCAAGCCTTTCCGGCGGAATTGGGTCCATTGGCGGCACTGCCATCGGTGTTTTGATCATTGGCGTTTTGAGAAACGGTCTCAACCTTCTCGGCGTCTCGCCTTTCATCCAGCAGATCATCATCGGTCTTGTGATCGCGCTTGCGGTTGCTGGCGATACGCTGAAGCGAAAGGCAAACTAATTCCCTGTGTGCAGCAGGGAAAGGGCCGTCGGCCCGAAAGAGGAGACTACCGGACGCTGACAAAGACAGCCGATCCGGAGAGTGAATTGAAACAGGAGGATACCATGATACTTCGTCGTACATTGCTGGTGACTGTAGCTGCGCTTGTGCCATTGCTTGGCATGACAGGCGTTTCGTCCGCCAAGGAAGTGAAGAAAATCGGCCTCGCAGTGGCCAATCTTCAGGCAAATTTCTTCAACCAGATCAAACAATCGGTTGAAGCCTATGCCAAGGAAAAGGGCATTGAAGTCGTTACCGTGGACGCCAAAGGCGATTCCGCCACGCAGGTCAGCCAAGTGCAGGATCTCCTCACACAGAACATCGATGCCTTCATCTACATCCCCGCCGGCGCTGCTGCCGCATCGGTTCCGACCAAGGCCGCCAAGGCTGCCGGCGTTCCGGTCGTCAACGTTGATCGCAACGCGGACGATGCGCCAGGCGATACATTCATTGCCACCGACTCGGTCAATTCGGCCAAGCAGGTTTGCGACTACATTGCCAAACAGGCAGGTGGCAAAGGCGAAATGCTGATCATCCACGGCCAGAAGGGTACGACACCGGAAGTTGACCGCTCAAAGGGCTGTGGCGATGCGCTGTCTGCCTATCCGGACATCAAAGTGGTCGGTGAACTCTGGTCGGAACAGTGGAGCCAGGACGAAGGCTTCAAGCTGACGCAGGACTTGCTTCAGGCCAACCCGAACGTCTCGATCATCTTCGCGCAGGCGGACGGCCTTGCCCTCGGCGCAGCGCAGGCTGTCAAAGTTGCAAACCTCGGACGCAAAACCTGGGTTGCCGGATTTGACGGTGACACGGCTGCGCTTGTTGCGCTGAAAGACGGCGTGTTTGACGTCACAGCGACGCAGCAGACTCAAGGCATGGGCCGCATGGCCGTGGACGCTGCCATCAAGCTCGCAGCTGGTGAAAAAGTAGATCCAATCATGCTGCAGGATGCCACGCTGACGACGACTGAAAACGTCGCCAAGTTCATCGAAAACCATCCTTGATTTCGATGTCGGAAAAACTTCATGTTGCTCCCGCAACTGAGGAGGGCCCCGCGAAGGGGCTCTCCATCCGCAACATTTCGAAGAGTTTCGGCCCCATCCGTGTGTTGACGGATGCGTCATTTGATGTACGTCCCGGTGAGGTTGTCGCGCTTCTTGGTGAAAATGGTGCGGGCAAATCCACCGTCTCCAACATTATCGCCGGTTCGCTGAAAGCAGACACGGGAACGATTACATGGATGGGAAAACCCTACGCGCCGCACCGGCCGGCTGATGCAATTTCTTCTGGCATCGGCATGATCCATCAGGAGCTAAAACTGCTGCCGGAACTGACGGTGGCGGAAAATGTCTTTGTCGGACGGATGCTGACGAAGGGCGGGCGCATTGACTGCAAGACCATGAACGAGCGCGCAACCGCGCATTTGAAAAGGCTTGGCCTCAACGTGTCGCCGGATACCAAAGTCGGCACATTGCGCGTGGCTGCGCAGCAACTCGTCGAGATTGCCAAGGCGCTGACACTTGAGGCGCGCCTGTTGATTTTTGACGAGCCGACAGCTTCGCTCGGACGTGAGGAAACAGAGTTGCTGTTTGCGCAAATTCGCAAGCTCAAGGCGGAAGGCATGGGGTTCATCTACATCAGCCATCGCCTTGAGGAGATCGCCGAAATTGCCGACCGCGTGATCGTCATGCGCGACGGCTATATCGTCGCCTCATATGAGAATTCAAACGTGCCGGTGCGCACCATTGTCGAGCAGATGGTCGGACGAAGCGTTGACCGCATGTTCCCGCCGCTGGGAACGCCAACTGATAAAACCATCATTGAGGTCAAAGATTTTTCGTCACCTTCCGGCTCATTCAGTGATGTGTCATTTGCTGTCAAGGCAGGCGAAATCCTTGGCATTGCCGGCCTGATTGGTGCGGGTCGCACCGAACTGGTTCGTGCAGTGACCGGCGCTGATCCACACTCTGCCGGAACAGTCAGCATTGAGGGCAAGGTCCTTGACCTGAAAGGCCCCGCTGATGCGATCAACGCCGGTGTGGTGCTGGTGC
>JANMEX010000278.1:0-17000 GCA_031377485.1 Phyllobacteriaceae bacterium | reverse complement strand
CACCGACACGCGCGGCACAGCGGTGATGAACCGTTTGTTCCACGCCTACATGCCGTACAAGGGCGATATCGCAGGCCGCTCAAACGGCGTTCTGATTTCCACCGACTCCGGCGAGGCTGTTGCCTTTGCCATGTGGAATTTGGAAGACCGCGGTCCGATGATCATCGAACCGGGCGAAAAAGTTTATCAAGGCATGATCATCGGCATCCATACCCGTGACAACGATTTGGAAGTCAACGTGCTCAAGGGCAAGAAGCTGACCAACATCCGTTCGGTCAACAAGGACGAAGCCGTCAAGCTGACCCCGCCGATCCGGATGACGCTCGAGCGCGCGCTGGCCTGGATTCAGGACGATGAACTGATGGAAGTCACACCAAAGTGCATCCGCCTGCGCAAAATTCATCTCGACCCGAACGATCGCAAGCGCGCTGAAAAATCTGCAAAGATTGCATAAATATCATTGAATGAAATAGAAAAGCCCGCCGGTTCACCCCGGCGAGCTTTTTGTTTGCAAGCGATCGGCCAAGCAATCGGCCAAGTAATCAGGCAGGTAATCAAGCCGGAATTGTCAGCCCCTTTTCGACTGCCGGACGCGCCAGAAACGCCTCGTACACGCGGCTCACATTCGGGAAATTCTCGATACCGGCCAATTCACCAGCACCATAAAAGCCGACCAGCGTGTGCACCCACGGGAAAATCGCGATGTCCGCGATCGTGTATTCCTTGCCCATGATCCAGTCACGCCCCTCAAGCCTCTGGTTGAGGACGCCAAGCAGGCGCTTGGTTTCATTGATGTAGCGTTCGCGCGGGCGGGGATCTTCGATGTCTTTTCCGGCAAATTTGACGAAAAAGCCCAGCTGTCCGAACATCGGCCCAACGCCGCCCATCTGGAACATCAGCCATTGTATGGTCTCATACCGTCCGCCCGCATCCTTTGGCATCAGTTTGCCGGTCTTTTCAGCGAGGTAGATCAGGATTGCGCCTGATTCAAACAGCGCCAGTGCTTTTCCATCCGGCCCATTTGGATCAATGATAGCGGGGATCTTGTTGTTCGGGTTGAGCGACAGGAATTCCGGCGACATCTGGTCATTGGTACCAAACGACACGAGGTGCGGTTCGTAAGGCAACCCGAGTTCTTCCAAGGCGATGGAAACCTTGACGCCGTTGGGCGTCGGCAGCGAATATAGTTGAAGTCGCTCCGGATGGGCAGCGGGCCATTTGTTCGAAATTGGAAAGCTTGAGAGATCGTCCATATGAAATTCCTTTGTCCCTGAGAAGACCCCACAGTTAAGCACGGCGCGCCTGCGATCAAGTCTGGGGCGCGGTTGAAAATATTTTTCACCACAACTGGCCCAAAGCCCATTGCGCGAATCTTGGTGCGGGGTCATGGTTAACAAATCATGACCACACTTGCAGTCGACATACGCCCCGCAGAAAAACTGGATGCCAGCGCCATCGCTGAAATTCATGCAACCGCATGGGCCAATGCCTATACCGGCATCATCCCGCACAAGACCTTGCGCGGCATGATCGCACGGCGCGGCGAGAATTGGTGGATCAACGCACTCGGCAATTCCAACGCCATTCTGGTTGCCGAAGTCGGCGGGAAACTTGCAGGCTATGCCACGCTTGGGCGCAACCGTACCCGCGCACTTCAGCAGCAGGGCGAGATTTACGAACTCTACCTTCGACCGGAATACCAGGGCCTTGGCTTTGGCGGCCGCCTTTTTGCGGCAGCGCGCTCACGCATTTCCGATTTTGGCCTGAAAGGCATGGTTGTCTGGGCGCTCGAAGAAAATGCCAGAGCACTCGGCTTTTACGAGGCGCTCGGTGGCGCGGACATTGCCGAAGGCACGGAATGTTTTGAAGGCAAGAACCTGCGCAAGATTGCTTACGTCTGGAACTGACCGCTAATCCCCGAAGCTGCTGGTTCCATCTCCCGCTGTCGACCCCTTGAGACCATGCCATTGCGGAGTGTCGACCCGGCATTTGAAGCCTGCAACATCTTTTGCCGCAACCTTGCGCGCCAGTTCATTCGGCAAAGGATTGGCCCGCGCATCGACATAGCCAACCGTGCAAGCCTCGCCTTCCCCCTTCTGCCCGACCTTGAAAATCACCAGCACCTGTCCCTGAAAAGCCTTGTCAGGCTCACCAGTTTCCGGATTTGAATTTTCGATGATGAACCGGCTGATCGCGGCCTTGGCAATCTTGCCTGCGGTGATCCATTCAATCGTTCCGCCGATATGGTTGAACGGAC
Source organism: Phyllobacteriaceae bacterium (assembly GCA_031377485.1). Lineage (GTDB taxonomy): Bacteria > Pseudomonadota > Alphaproteobacteria > Rhizobiales > Rhizobiaceae > JANMEX01. The sequence continues at coordinate 14,743 of JANMEX010000278.1, read as the reverse complement.
CTAAACTCTCCCAATGGTTCTTGGTCGCCCAAGGCCCGAGATAGCCGATAAAGAGAGATTGGCGGATGTCCCCTTCCGCAAACTCTACCGGATACCCACCCCAACCTTTGCAAACCCAGCGCCCACCCTGATCATCCTGTTCGAGCGCTTTGCAGGCATCAAGATCAAGCTCGGTGTAAACACTTTCGGCAAACGATGGCCGGCAAAATAAAGCAAGGAAGATGGCTGCAAGCAGATGTTTCATCATCAAAAGTTGAATTGATACGCGGCGTTCGTCAAGTCTTGTCATCTTGTCGGTCCAAAGGTTCCGGTTGCGTGATGTCAAAGCCTCGACTAATCGGAAAAGCAACAGGTCCATTCAACGCCAAAGAGGAACGTCCCCATGCGTCTTGAAGCCATCGCCATCGGCAAAAATCCGCCGGAAGAAGTCAATGTCATCATTGAGGTCCCGGTCGGCGGCGAGCCGATCAAATACGAGATGGACAAGGCCTCCGGCGCGCTGTTCGTTGATCGGTTTCTCTATACGCCGATGCGCTACCCGGGAAATTACGGCTTTATCCCGCACACGCTCTCGCTCGATGGCGATCCGATTGATGTCGTGGTCTGCAACACCCGCGCCATTATCCCGGGCGGCGTGATTTCCTGCCGCGTGATCGGCGTGCTGGTGATGGAAGACGAAGCGGGCGGCGATGAAAAGCTGATTGCGGTCCCCTCGCCGAAAATGACACGCCGCTATGAAAACGTCTTTGAAGGCGCGCAGCTTCCTCAGATCACCCGCGACCAGATCCAGCATTTCTTCGAGCACTACAAGGATCTGGAACCCGGCAAATGGGTCAAGGTCGTGCGCTGGGGCGATGCGGCTGAAGCCAAGAAAATGGTGCTTGAGGCGATTGAACGTGCAGAGGCGGCGAAAAAGAGCTGAGCTTTACAAAAGTGTTTCAGAGAAGTCTTCGATAACGATCTGATCGCAAAATTCTTTCCACGAGCAATTCTGGCAGGCGGTGCGGATTGTGCCGCTTGCAAACGCGGACCGCAGTGTCTTGACTTCCTCAAGCGTGAGCGGCGCAGCCTTACCAAGATCCCGCTCCAGCACACGCGACACAGCCTCGACAGCCAGATGGTCCAGACGCAGCGTGTCTGCTGCACGGCAATCATGCTGAACGTCCTGCAGGCAAGTTTCCGTCAGGCCATTGCAAATATCGTCCGGACCTGAAGTCAGCCGGACGGGATGGCCTGCCCGGATCGCCGCGACCTTTGTGCTCATATTATCGACAAACGCGTCCGAATAGCCCTTGCCGCGATAGGTCAGGATGCACAAAAAATGATGCCCGCGCAAAAGCACGGGCATCACCGGATCATCTGTGATCTTAATATTCCTAGAGCTTGGCAAACTGCTCGGCACCCCTGAGTACGCCCTTGCCGATCAAAGCGGCGAGAGCCAATTTGATCGCGTCAACGACGATAAAAGGTGTCAGTCCGGCTGCAATAGCCTCGCTGGCGGACATGTTGAACGCGTGGCTGAGCCAGACAACACCAAGGCCGAAAATCACCGCCTCGCCTGCGAAAAGTGTCGCGATGGTGCCTGCCCAGCTGCGCGTGAAACCGCGGTCGGCAAGGTAGCCGATCAGCGCTGCGGCGAGAAGGAAGCCAACCAGATAGCCGCTGGTTCCGGCGCCAAATGGCGCGAAGAAAGGAAGACCCAACGCACCGCCAGCCAGATAGGCAACGAGCGTCGCGGTTGCCAGACGAAAGCCGAACGTCAGACCAATCAGCATGACGCCAAGCGTCTGCAATGTGGTCGGAACAGGATAGCCGATGGCCACTTGGCTCAATGCCGCAAGGCCTATGGTTCCGGCCATGACAATTGTAGCCTGCTTCGTGATTGACGAACCAGCCAGCGGCGCAAGTGTTGTAAGGCTCGAATTGAAGAGCGAAGTCGTCATGGGATCCCCCTAAAGACGGCGTTAACGATGCGCCTCTTTCCCAAGGGAAGGCTTTCTTGTCAACCTCGCAGTCACAAATGTCCACTTGTTGGGCAAGGCGAAAAAATGGGCAAAGCCAACCGTCAGGCAAGAGCAAGTGCTAAAAGAATCGCAGGCGCATCGCCCTTCAGTTCGACCTGCTTCAAACGTGCGGTCTGTCCTGCAATCACATTGACCGCCGAACGCGGCAGCTTTGCCTGCTTTGCCAGCAAAATTTCCAGTGCCGCATTGGCCTTGCCATCTTCGGGAACAGCCCGGACACGGGCTTTCAGGTAACTTTTGCCGTTCGAGCCGGTCTCAACGCCATCTATCCCGTCGCGCCCGCCTTTTGGTGTCAAGCGGACATAGAGGATAAGCCGTTCCGGTTCGATCCGGTAGGGCTGGCTCATCCCATGAACAGCGGGGCGATCGATGTCCACAGCAATTGGCGGATGAAATAGATGATGATGAAAAGGACGATCGGCGATACATCAACACCGCCAAGATCGGGCATGAAGCGGCGGATCGGCTTCAGCACCGGCTCGGTTACCTTGTAGAGAAAATCACCAACCGACGCGACAAACGGATTGCGCGCATTGACGATATTGAAGGCATAAAGCCAGGAAAAAACGGCAGAAGCGATGATGATCCAAGTGTAGATGTTGAGGGCATAATCAATGGTGCTGATAAGCGCGAGCATGGTCTGGTTCCGGTTACGGTCTCTCATCTAGAGACTGCAACGCCTGCCAGCAAGACCCGTGCCTTGCCAATCATCACAACAAGGATCAGCCACCAAGTTGACAGAATGGAAGACATGCCCCCAAACTGCCTCCAATGTGGGGCTGTAGCTCAGCTGGGAGAGCGCGTCGTTCGCAATGACGAGGTCAGGAGTTCGATCCTCCTCAGCTCCACCATATATGTGATTGAGCAAAATCAGACGGGCGAACAGATTTGCCATCACCGGTCGTTTTACCCATAGGTGGGCCAGAAGTCCGTGGTTTTTCGCGCAATGGTCGCAAACGTCCAATCTTCGGTCCCGGAACTCTTTTGGAAGCCAAAGCCAAGCAATAACATCCAAAAATCTCGAATCTGTGCCGCCTGCGTGACGGGATCCAATAATTGCTTGTTCAAGACTGTGTATCAAGACATCGGCTGTTCTCGTTGGCCTGGAAACGGATGAAACTGCTTGCGGTTGTTCTGCCTTTGCTGCTGATCGTTTCGTTCGGCACCGCCATCTTCGCTGCCCAAAGGGCATTAGCGTCGGATTATGAAGCGGGCGAGGATCATTCAGAACACGAAAGCAGTTCAGCTGCCGGATCACATGATGACGGCGCAGCCAATGATCATGATGACAGTCCCGATGCAGACGGTGGATCAGGCACCGACCATGGCCTGAGCAATGCCCCGGACCAGCCTGGCACGCGAAGCGACGTCAAAGGAGGCTGGAATTCAAATTCCAGCACCATCAATGGCAGCGTTAAGAGGCCAGAAAACCAAAAGCCTTTCATCATATTCAGCCCCATGTCGGGCGACATGATCCAGATTATCGGCGACCGCATCGAAATCCTACACAGCGACGGCATACAAGAAATCATCGACAAAGGACGATTTGAAATGCGGGACAATCTCGGGCGCCTGATTGTCGAACGTGTCGTTACAAACGGAGATTACGACAGGCTGATCAATCTCACAAAATGAGTGGCCGCAGTTGTCGCAGAACGTGTCAGTTTGTCAGGCGCGCTGTCGATCCCTCATGTAAAGGGCTGCCTCGGTGCGGTTGCGCACATTGAGTTTTGATAGAATGCGCGTCATGTGGTGCTTGACGGTTTTCTCCTGAAGCTTCAGGCGCAACGCTATTTCCTTGTTGGAAAGACCGTCGGTTACCAGCTTCAACGTTTCAACTTCACGATCCGTCAGTTGCAGCAAGGGATCAACAACAGGCTGGGAACCGCGTTTCAAGGTCAAGTCGGAAAGAAGGCGGGCTGATACAGAGGCTGAAACATAATTTTCGCCCGCAGCAACATTTCTCACAATCTCCGCAAGTGTTTTGGACCCGACACCCTTGAGCACATAGCCTTGCACACCCTCATTCAGAGCATGTCCGACATCAGCATTGGACTCGGACACGGTGAGCATGATTATTTTCTGGTCACGGTTTTCCGAATGAATTTCATGTATGGCGTTCAAACCGCCACCTGGCATCGAAATGTCCAGAAGAAGGACATCCGGATGCAGATTTTCAACAAGTCGAAGGGCATCGCTGGCACTGGCCCCTTCCCCGACAATTTCAAACCCGCCGATTTCACGCAGACTGCGCGATACACCTTCGCGAAACAATGGATGGTCATCGACAACGGCAACACGGATCGGGGTTTTCATGTACGTTCCTCCAACGGCAATATAACGATAAGCCGTGTTCCCTGTGCACTGGACAAGACTTCGAACAGCCCACCAATACTTCCGACGCGCTCACGAAGGCCCGCAAGGCCGAGGCTCTTGGCCCCCGTCATGGTCGGATCGAATCCGGGCCCCTGGTCAGACACCTCAACGGACAGGACGCCATTTTGTACAACAGCTTTGACCTCCTGTGCCCTTGCCTGCGCGTGCTTGAATGCATTATTCAGCCCTTCCTGAATAAAGCGATAGATGCAGATCTTCTCTGAAGTTCCAAGGTCGGGATTATGCTGCGGCAGCGTCGTTTTCACGGCGCTACGCGTGCGTTGTTCATGATCGGATGTGGCCATGAGCAGAATTTCGGAAATACTGATGGCTTCGATTTGTGGCAACACCAGTCCACGGCAAATGTCTCTGATTTCGCGCATCGCGTCCGCGAGGCTGATCTGAATGGATTCGATTTCGCTGATGTGGCGTTTGGTGAATTGTCGCGGCTTGAGATCGGCCATGGCATCAAGTCTCAGCAAGGCAAAAGCCACCAATTGCGCCGGACCATCATGGAGATCGGCGCCAATTCGTCTCAGATAATGTTCATTCAGCGCCGAGGACTTTTGTGAAGCCGCCTGCACGCTCAACCTGAGATTTCGATTTTGGGCCACAAGATCCTGCAATTGGCTGACACGTCCGGTCAGCGAGCGCCGCTGACGATCAATTGTCCGGCTGCCGCGAAAAACAATGCCGGACAGTGCGACAAGTGACATCGCTGTGACACCGGCCACAACCATCCAGCTCCAGCGCAGGGCCGATCGCAGTGTGGCCTCGAATTCATCGGCAGCTTCATAAAGTTCAGAAACCGCGACAACCTCGCCTGTCCACGGCGCGCGGACCGGATTGTAGATTGCCAGAAGATTCTGGTTCTTCATCGAATAAGGCTGGCCCGGCATCGCCACCGGGTACTCTGTCCTCATGACGCCGGAAAACGCCTTAGCCAGATTTGCCTTAGGCACCTCCATGTTCAACGATGGCGCGGGCGACTTGGTGTAAAGAATTGAACCGTCCTGGCTCCACAGCGTCAATCCGACCAAGCGGCGCCCAAGGCCGCCCTGCCCAAGGGTTTCATCAAGCACGCGCTTGGTGGAATAGCTGATAGCGCCGCCTTTGCGCAGGTCCGGGAGCAGCGGCGCGATGACACTGTCTACATAGAGTGCGGTCGTTGCCGCCGAGTTTCGCATCACACCTTCCTTTATCTGTGATGTCACCCATGAGCCAATCGCAAGCGTTGCGATGAGCAAAACCAATCCGCCTGCGGCAAAAAATTGCGTGGCCAAAGAAGCCGCATTCCAGCGCCGTCCAATGATTTCAAACTGATCCAACAGGCGATCCCTGATTTTCCGTAAGTATAGAAATATCCACAGGGTTCGCGCATCCGCCATCAGTCCCTCAATCTGCGCGACCAAGGTCCCGCAAACCTTCCCGTTGGTCTGTATTTTGACATCCGCCTCTATCGAGCGAACGGGCAAGACCAAAAGAGGGCGGCTCTGTCATATTGGTTTTGGCCGCCCAAATCATTTTTCATCAGGAGAAAATTGCAGCAAATATTGCCGCTATGGGTATTTTTCACTGCATACAGGTTGCCCGTCATCTGGCTTCGATCAATGACCACATGCCGCTGTCATAGTGACCCGGAACATTGCAGAACAGGACGTAGGTGCCAGGTTCCAGCACCACATCGAGCGTACCCGACTTGCCCGGGTCCAATTCGGCGACCTCGCCAAGGCTGGCAACAGAACCCTCGTCAACCTTTGAATCCGCAGAATCATAGGGCAAGGCGCTATCAGGATCTGCTTTGGCGATGACCATTTCATGGACCATGGCCTTGGACCCGTTGCTTACTTCCAGACGCACTTTTCCAGCTTTGACCTTGCTGGGACTGGCTTCGATTTTAACGGCAGCCATGCTCATGTCGGCGCCCTTCATGCCCATACCGAGGCCTTTGGCCAACTGGGTATCGGGACCGGCGTCAGACAGGCTGACTTGAATGACGTCCGGATCTGCACGGGCAGCATATGTACTGCCGTAAATCGCCAAGCCGCACGCAAACAATGAAATCAAAATTCTGGACATGGTTGCCTCCTTCATTGGCTGTTTGAACTGACTACTTCTCCCGGATCGCCCTCGACAGGCGGTCAAGTACCGGTTCCATGATATAGTTCGCGAAGGTGCGTTCAGACGTGGTGATGTAGGCATCTACCGGCATGCCCGGAACCAATGGCGTGCCGTTCAGCCGTGCGATCTGCCCGGGAGCAAGGCTGATCCTGACCGGATAGTAGGCGGTATGGGTCGCTGGATCCAAAGCAAGGTCGGCCGCGATCAAATCGACTTTCGCAACCAAATCCGGTGCTGTTGCGCGATTGAGACCGGCAATACGAACAAATGCCTTGTCATTGCGATGAATGGCGTCAACATCGCGCGGGGAAATCCGCACCTCAATTGTCAACGGCGATGTTTCGGGGACGATATTCATCAAGACATCGCCGGCACCGACAACACCGCCGACCGTGTGAACGGCCAAAAGATGCACAATGCCGGCGCGCGGTGCCTTGATATCGACGCGGTTCAACACATCCGCTGCCTCGACCTGGCGTTGCTGCAATTCGTTTATCTTGCTTTCCGTGTCGCGAAGTTCCTTGTTGGCATCTGCGACAGAAACCTGATCAAGATTGAGAATCTGCAAGTGCGTTTCGGCAATCTTTCCGCGCTGCTCGGCCTCGGCTGCGTCAAGCTGTCCGATCTCACCATCCAGGTTTGCAGCAGCGCGATCCAGTTCGTTGACGCGCCCGACCGCAACCAGATTTTTCTTCAGCAATTCGCGCAAGCCATCAAGTTCGTCAGCAAGCAGCTGTCGCTCCCGCTTCTTTGATTTCACCTGTTCTGCAATCCCTGCAATTTGCCTCTCCAGTTGGGCAATGCGCTCCAACAATTGATTCTGCTGACCATGTCGCGCGTCTATCCGCGCAGCAAAAAGCTTGAGTTCGGAGGCATAAAGACGGGCCACGCCAAATGCGGGTGCATCCAGCTCCAAACCATTCGGCAAAAAGAATTGGCTGGCGCCATCCCGTTCGGCGCGCAAACGGGCGGCACTGACATTCAATTCGACGAGTTGATGCGTAACAATCTCCAAATTTGACTTGGCCATCGTCGGATCAAGCCGCACCAGAATCTGCCCTTCTTTGACGCGATCGCCTTCGTGGACCCGTATTTCGGAAATCACCCCGCCGGTCTGATGCTGGACCTTCTTGATGTTACCATCGACCTCGAAGTGGCCGGATGCGACGACCGCACTTGAAAGCGGTGCGGTGGTCGCCCAAAGGCCAAATGTCGACGAAACAAGGAAGATCATCGTCAAGCCGACACGCTTGTAATTGCGGATCGAACGGGCATATTCGGATAACTCTTGCTTAGCCATTTGCAACCTCCACTGTGCGTTCGCCGTCACCCGGACGGCGCACCGGTATCACTTCCGCAATTCTTGATAGCTTCGTCAGCACCTCAGCCTTCGGACCCATCATCTTGACTGTCTTGTCAGCGAAAAAAGCCACCGTATCGACGCCGGCCAGGCCGCTCGGCCGGTGCGTGATGACGATGACAATGCCGCCACGTTCGCGAATGCCCGTAATAGCCTTGGTCAGTGCCACATCACCATCGGTGTCCAGGTTTGAATTCGGCTCGTCGAGAACAACGAGAAAGGGATCACCATAAAGCGCCCGCGCCAAAGCGATTCGTTGGCGCTGGCCGCCAGACAGGACAACACCGCCGTCACCGATCGGAGTGGCATAGCCCATTGGCAATTTAAGGATGAGTTCGTGGGCGCCAGCGGCCTTGGCCGCATGAATGGTTTTATGAAGATTGCGCCCCTCTTCAAAGCGCGAGATCACTTCAAGCACAGTGCCATCCAGAAGCGATGTATCTTGTGGCAAATAGCCAATGTGCTTGCCCAGATCGCTGGTAGGCCATTGATCCAACGCTACACCGTCAAGACGCACTGCGCCTTTCGAAGGTTGCCAGACGCCGACGATTGCGCGGGCAAGTGAGGATTTTCCTGAACCGCTTGGCCCGATGATTCCAAGCCCTTCACCGCTGGCAAGATCAAAAGCTGCGTTCTGGACGACAGGCTCGGCAAGGCCCGGCGGTATGATCGTCACGCCTTCCAAAGCCAGAGTTTCCGTTGGCTTGGCAAAGGCTTCAGGCTCATCCAGCGAGACGCCATCGAGTGATTTTTTAAGTCTCGCATAAGCCAGTCTCGCGCCGATGAAGCCCTTCCAATTGGCGATTGCGGTTTCCAGCGGTGCGATGGCGCGCGACATCATGATGGAACCGGCAATCATTGCGCCGCCCGAAATTTCCTCCTGCAAGGCCAAGTACGCGCCAAAGCCGAGGATGCCCGACTGCAGGATCATGCGGAATATCTTGGCGAATGCGCCCAGACCGGACTGGATGTCACTGGCCTCAAGGCTGGTGCGCCGGAAGTCACGGCCAAGCCGCTCCCAGCGTTCGCCAAGCACTTGATGCATGCCCATGGCCGAGATCGAGTCTGCCTGTCTTCGTACGGATTCGGAAAAAATGATGCGCCGTGCCGCGCTGTTGTTTGCCTGCTTTACCGGATTGCGGGTGCGCATTTCGGTGATGAGTGTAAGCAAAAGTATGACAGCCCCGCCGATGACGGAGAACCATCCAAGCCAAGGGTGCAGAAGAAAACAGCCGAAGATGAAGATCGGCATAAACGGAAGATCGAAGAAGGCCGTTGGCCCGGTGCTTCCCAGAAATGCACGCAACTGATCGACATCACGCAGCGGCTGCATGGCTTCCGTGGCATTGGCACCGTGCAAAGGAAGCGTTGTCGAAACCCTGAATGCAAGCGGCGACAAATCTTGATCGATCTGCGCGCCGATCCGGTTCATCATGCGGTTGCGGATGGAATCGAGACTTCCTTGCAGAGCAAAAGCAAGGAGTGAAATGGCCGACAAAAGCACCAGGGTTTCAACGCTGCGACTGACCAGCACGCGGTCATAGACCTGCAACATGTAGAATGAACCGGTCAGCGTCAAAAGATTGATGGCTGCGGAAAAAATACCGACTGCCTTCATATCTGCCAATCGGCGGCGAAGGGATTCCGCCGCGGGGCGAACGGACGACCGTGTTCCCTTTGGGCCGGGAAAGTTGGAATTGGCAACATGCGAATAATTTGACACTTCGACACCCCGCGACTGCGATACTGCAAGACGTTTGAATTAAGGGATTGGAGAAGCGGGAAGGGGGATGGGCCCCCTTCCCCGCGTTTCATACTCAGACCACGAACAGATCGCTTGTCTGCAGTGAAAGCCCGGAAGTCAAAGTGGCGATGTGGACACCGGCTGCGCCATTCTGGCCGTCCGCATCATACATGAGCCAACCATTGCTGGTGTTGTAGATGATGCGGTCTGTTATGTCGTGGGCCAGACCGTCCGCCGCATTCCAGAGTGCATCCACCGAGAATGCCCCGTCCGCGCCAATTGCGGTGAAGACAGCATTGTCAAACACGATCACGTCATGCACAGCGGCATTGGCGGCTGTGGTCACAAAATCGGTAATCGTATCGACAGCAGCAGCAGCCAGCGAAGTGTTGAACACAAAATTGTCCGCGCCCCCTGCACCGGTCAAAACGTCGGTGTTGGCACCGCCGGCAAGTGTATCATTGCCGCTTGAGCCAGTGATCGCATCGTTGCCATTGCCGCCGTTGATGACGTTGGATTCAATCGACCGTACTTCGGCAATGACCGCGCCATTTGTCGTGCCATTGCGGGTAATAACCATTTCAGTATCTGCTGCAAGCCCGGTTATACCGGCCGTAACAGCCTCGCTCCGGGTTTGTACAACGTAACTCTCGGAGGCATTGCTGCCAGTGATCGTAATGCGGTCACTGCCCAGGCCACCGTCGACATAGTCATGGCCGTCTGTACCATTGTTGCTGTTGTTTGCATTGTTTGCATTCCAGATGATGGCATCATTGCTGCTGCCGGCAAATACGAGGTCGTTGCCGCCACCGCCGTCAAATGTGTTGGCGCTGTTGTTGCCAACCAGAATGTCATTGGCGTTGTTGCCGTCGATGGAACCGGTGGAATCGCGGACGAGACTGACAGATGCATTGTCGATCGCAGTCCCATCGGAAGCCGTGTAGTTGAAGGAACCGCCGTTTGCGCCGGTGTCGGTTATTGTGACAGGGCCGCCTGCCGGATGCGACGCAGTCAGACCGTTGGCCCCGCTGACGGCGGAGATTTGCAGCGTGCCGTCCGGATCTGAATCATTGGCCAGAAGCGCCCAGTCCGCGACAGTGAACGTTACACCTGTGGCGATGTTGGTGACGATCCGGTCGTTGCGGGCAATCGGTATGTCATTGACGGCAATGACCTGTATTGTTGACGTTGCAATTGCGCTGTCAGCAAGACCATCATTGACCGACACTTCTACAACGCGATTTTGCGTGTCCGGGGCGTCGCTGCTGTTGCTGAAGACAATCGCGGCAAGGGCGGCCTGATAGGCGGCAAGCGATGCATCACCTGTAAGGTTGAGCGTTATCTTGCCCGCCACGCTGTTGTCGAAAGACGCGGTGATGCCAAGCTGGTTGGCCATCGCGAGGCTGTCACCTGCCTTGGCATTGGTCAGCGTCACCTTCGCAGAATGAATGACGGTGCCGTTGTCGGTAATGCCCGGCCCGCTGGCAATTCCCACAGCCGCTCCGTTTTCCGTAAACGTCGCTTGATAGTTGGCTGTCGGCGCAACTGCCGGCTTGCTGAAATCAACCCGCACATCGTCAATGCGCACGGAGTCTCCACTGTTGTTTCCGTTGCTCACGGTAAAACGGATTGCGGAATTGACTGTAAACGGTCCGCTCAGCGCCAGATTCGATGTTCCGGAATTTGAGCTTGAATTGATCGTCTGTACATTGACGAAATTCACACCGTCTGCAGCAAACGCCACCACAACCGTTTCACCGGCATCAAAGCCAGATTCTTGATAGTTGAAACTAAGATTGGCCGACTGGACTCCGGCCAGATTGACCGTGCGCTGCAACACTGCTCCATTGCCGTTGTCGCGGAATTGCAACGTATTGAAATTGACACGGATTTGACCATTCGTGACGTTGTTGTCGTCACCAGTTTCCACCCACGAATTAGCCCAGGCAACAGAACCGTTCGAGTTCGAATAGCTGGCGCTGTTGAACCGGTCGAGGAAATTGCCGATATCATAGGCATGCAACATAACAACCGGGGGCGTGTTGTTAAGGCTGATGGTCTGATCGCGAAATTGCAGGAAGTCCATGCCAACCAGAAGATCGATGCCGTCAGAAACGCGTACTGTTCCATCGGTATTAAGACCGCCATTATCGGTGATCTTGTAGGCGGTGACAGTGCCATCTGGCGTGCCGCTGGCAAATGTCACGGTCGTGATTGTGTATTCGGCGCGGTTGCCGGTATAGATGGCTGTGTCAAGCCCGGCCGTGCCGCCATCCCTGCCAAGCACCATGTCCTTGAACTTCTGGGACATGAGCATGTCGGTGAAATGCTTGTCGAACATTTGCGTCCCAAGCTCTAGATTGCCAAGAAGTCCAGCGCCCAACGGGCCGGTTACCGAATGGACAAAATTGCCGTTTGCATCGAAGGTGTTGCTGTAGCCGCCATAGGCGCCAATCAGCGTATCGAGGCGAATGCTGTCGCCGATGAGCACGTCGTTTCCACCACTGCCAATATCGCCGGTTGCGTCAGCAACGATGGTGTTGAATGTGTCGCCGCCGCCACCGCCGATCAGCCAGTTGTTACCGGAATCACCAATCAGACGGTCATTGAACTTCGAACCGATGATGCCTTCGTCCTCATTGAACAATTGGTTGAAGGGGTTGAATGCCACACCGCCATTGGCACCGGTGAGACCTTGATTGCGAAGGTCTGCTGCCGTGTCCAAAACGATGCTGACATCACTGAATGCTGCCAGGTCGAAACCGGCGCCGCCAAGAACTTCGTCGGAGTCACCAACTTGCGCTGCCTGACCGATACCACCAAAAATGATGTCATCGCCGCCTTCACCCAAAAGCATGTCGGCACCTGAACCACCGCTCAGGATGTCGTCGCCCAAGCCGCCACGCAATTCGTCCGGCCCATCGCCGCCATACATTTCATCGTTGCCGCCGTCACCGAAGGCAAGATCGGTATCGCCGCCAGCGTCGATGTAATCATCACCGGCGCCGCCGTAGATTTCATCAATGCCCGCTTCGCCATACAGATGGTCATTGCCATTGCCGCCGATGACAACATCCAGCGCTCCGGCGCTGGTGCCTGCATAGACCAAGTCATCACCATTGCCGCCATCGAGGAAGTCTTCGATGTCGCCGCCGAGCAGCACATCCTGGCCGTCACCGCCGTAAAGGTGATCGGCACCGGCCTTGCCGTCGAGCACATCATCGCCCTTGTCGCCATAGACCGTGTCATCGCCGTTGCCGGCATCAATCCAGTCGTTGAAGTCAGAGCCTGCGAGCACTTCATGCGAATTGTAGCCGCTGCCCGCCGTTCCATCGGGATTTGCACCCATATCGGGCCGGAAGTCGCGGATGTAGGTATAGGTCTTTCCAAGATCGGCACTGGTCTTCGTGATCACGCCGCCGTTGCCCAAAATGCCACCGCCGGATCCGGAATAGATGCCGAGGCCGTGAACGGTGTCACCAAGCTGGTTTGTGCCGTTTACATCGGCTGCATGTGCGGCCAAAAGATCGCCATAGGCATGCGTATTCTGGAAGGTCTGCATGATGAGATGGCCGAAGCTGTCATATTTCAGATCGCCCAGATTGGCAGTAACAGCATTGCCGCTGCTGTCGAACGTGGCCTCGCCCGTTACCGCGCGAAGCGGATTGCCAGCCACAAAGTTGCGGGCAAATTCAAGTCGCTATCGGCATAGCCCATGACGTCGCCATTCAGGTGCATCACGCCGGTTGTGCGTTCGATAATGTCCTTGAACTGCTCGGTGACAATGGCATGGCCAAGGTCGGTATCAATATTCAGCGCCACTTGCAGACGATAGATGTAGTAGAAGCGGTCGCCGTCCATCAGGCGTTCCATCTGATCTTCAAAAATGGCGTTGAAGGTCGTGCCGAGCTGGCCTGTGAACACATGCAACTCCGCAAGGCCGCCGATCCAGAAGTCGATGTTGTTGAATGCCCCGGCACCTGCCAACAATTCAGTTGATGCGGTGGTCATGCTGTTGTTGAGGAAATCGATGGCTTCATCAATTGTATACCCATGAGCGCCGGTACCCGAGGCGATTACGCCGGATTCCAGATCAATCAATTCTTGCGCCTTCGACAGATCACCATCGAATGCATAGGCTGCAATGAAATTCACCAATGATTCTGGGTGCTGCATCTGCGAGCCGAATTCGGCCCAACTGGTGTAGGGATTGAGCGCATCAACAATCAGGTTGGTATGATGCGGCACCGTCGGATCGGCAGCACGTTCGGCAACAAGCGCGTCATGCAATTGACGGCGCACCTCATTGAGGGTGGGCATGCCCAGATCACGACCGCGGGCAATGTTGATCGCGGCCAAGTCTAGCGGCTGACCCAGGAGTGTTTGCTGGAGGGACGGCGTTACAAATTCATCCACCTCGTTGGAGACTTGCTGCGACATGCCACGAATGATGTCGGCAGCGCCAACGGCGCCAAACAAAGCCGGATTGAGGAAGCCGATGGACAGCGCGTATTTGGCGACATTCCCGCTCGGATCAATTGAATCAATGGTTTCGCGCAATTGCGAGTGACCAAAGCGGAATGCGGCCTGCGCATATTCCAGCGAAATATCGGCATTGATGTCATTGTCATAAGTAACGAATTCCGGAAGATCCGGGGTCACCAGTCGCGCATATTGGTCAATTGCCACATGCTGATATTCCATCTCGTTGATCAGCTTGGTGACGTTGAAGAGCTTGTCCGGGTCCCAGGATATCTGGTCAATCGAAGCAACAGCAACGCCGCTCTGGTCGGTCAATGTGTAATTACCGGCCCGATCGTGGAAATGCCCGCCAATGCCATCGTTGACCGCCAGTTGGAAGCCATTACGCGCAACCGCATCGGGGCTTTCAAGGATGTGTGTTTCCAGATTGACGAGTTGCACATTGTGGTTTTCATGGAACACGTGATGCAATGAAGTCAGACCGAAGTTCTCGTTCGCCCGGCCATCACCGGCGATATAGTGATCACCGACCGCTGCCATCAGCTCTTCGCCGACTGCTTCATAGACCGGTCCTGATGAAGCCTTGATGCTGAAGTTTGCAATATTCAGCCAAGGCGCCAAAGCGCTCATGCCGAC
>JANMEX010000245.1:0-25503 GCA_031377485.1 Phyllobacteriaceae bacterium | reverse complement strand
CAAGGTTGAGATCAAACTCGACCAGACCGGTGATACGGTGCGCATCTTTGTCGAAGACAATGGTCCTGGCATCCGCGCCGAAAAGGTCGACCGCATTTTTGAGCGCTTCTACACAGACCGCCCGTCCGCTGAAGCGTTCGGCCAGAATTCCGGCTTAAGCCTCGCGGAACCGGTAACCGACCCCGTACAGCGTTTCAATCATGTCAAAGTCATCATCGACAACCTTGAACTTCTTGCGCAGGCGCTTGATGTGGCTATCGATAGTGCGGTCGTCAACATAGACCTGCTCATCATAGGCCGCATCCATCAGCGCGTCACGGCTTTTGACGACACCCGGCCGCTGCGCCAGCGAGAGGAGGATGAGAAATTCCGTGACGGTCAATGTCACCGGCTTGCCATCCCATGTGCAGGTGTGGCGCTCCTGATCGAGCACAAGCTGGCCACGTTCAAGGGTGCGCGAAGCTTGACCGGGCGTCTTGATCCCGGCGGCGGCATTTTCGCGCGCGGCAGCACGGCGAAGCACGGCTTTGACGCGCTCGACCAGCAGGCGCTGCGAGAAAGGCTTGGTGATGAAATCATCCGCGCCCATTTTCAGGCCGAACAATTCGTCGATTTCCTCATCCTTGGAGGTCAGGAAGATCACCGGCAGATCGGTCTTCTGGCGCAGACGCCGCAGCAATTCCATGCCATCCATGCGGGGCATCTTGATGTCGAAAATTGCAAGGTTTGGCGGACGTGCCTGCAGGCCTTCAAGCGCGGAAACACCATCGGTATAGGTCTCGACCTTGTAGCCTTCGGCCTCCAGCGCAATCGACACGGAGGTCAAAATGTTGCGGTCGTCGTCCACGAGCGCGATAGTAGCCATGCCGTTATTATCCTTCATCGGCGCCGTTCCTTGTAACATTTCAAGAGCGGCAGAGCGTTGCAGGACAAATGTGGCACAAAATATGGCAGCAGCGATAGCCGCGACCAACGCAGACAAGCCAAACCTTATGTACCCCAAGTCCTCAGGTTCACCCTTACCAAAGTATTAAGGAAATCCAAAATCGGCACCGGCGCCTGTGAATTTAAACCGATTAGACTTTTTTTAAAATGTTTAAATCGATTAAACGATTGAATCCATTATTCTTTTCTGACTTGTCCCCAAGACGCGACTAATTCCGGCGCGCAATTGATCAAAACGGACAGGGTCATGACGGACATTGGCATTTTCAACGAGAACTTCACTCTCGCCTCATCGGGTCTGAAGGACTATGCCGCCGCCTATTACAATCTGCCCGAAGCGGAGCTGGTTGAACGGGCGGTAGGGGCAAAGGAAGCGCGGCTGACGGCGCACGGCGCGGTGGTCGCGCTCACGGGCCAGCATACGGGGCGTTCGGCCAAGGACAAATTTGTCGTCCGCGATGCCAACACGCAAGCCCATGTCTGGTGGGACAACAACAAGCCGATGGAGCCAGCTGCATTCGACCGGCTGTACGAGGATTTTCAGGCGCACATCAAGGGCAAGGAACTCTATGTGCAGGATCTGGTCGGGGGCGCGGACGCAAGCCTTGCGTTGAAAACCCGCGTGATCACCGAACTCGCCTGGCATTCGCTGTTCATCCGCAATCTGCTGATCAGGCCAGAACGCGCCACGCTTGCCGAGTTTGTTGCGCAATTCACCATCATTGACCTCCCATCCTTCAAGGCAGACCCGCAGCGCCATGGCTGCCGCACCGAGACTGTGATTGCTGTGGACCTGACGCGCATGATCGTTTTGATCGGCGGGACGTCCTATGCCGGTGAAATCAAGAAGTCGGTGTTCACGGCGCTGAATTACATACTGCCGGAAAAAAGTGTGATGCCGATGCATTGCTCGGCCAATCAGGGCAAGGACGGTGATGCTGCGGTATTCTTCGGTCTGTCAGGCACCGGCAAGACAACGCTGTCGGCTGACCCGACGCGCACGCTCGTGGGTGATGATGAGCATGGTTGGGGGCCGGACGGCATTTTCAACTTTGAGGGTGGCTGCTACGCCAAGACCATCCGCCTGTCAGCGGAAGCGGAACCGGAAATCCACGCCACGACACAACGCTTCGGCACGGTGCTGGAAAATGTGGTGCTGGATGAACATCGCGTGCCTGATTTCAACGATGGTTCGCTGACCGAAAACACACGCTGTGCCTACCCGTTGCACTTCATCCCGAATGCGAGTGCGACCGGCATTGCCAACCACCCGAAGAACATCATCATGCTGACAGCTGATGCGTTCGGCATCTTGCCACCGGTGGCCAAGTTGACGCCGGCGCAGGCGATGTACCACTTCCTGTCCGGCTACACCGCCAAGGTGGCTGGCACCGAAAAAGGCGTGACCGAGCCGGAAGCGACCTTTTCGACCTGCTTTGGCGCGCCGTTCATGCCGCGCCATCCTTCAGAATACGGCAACCTCCTGCGCAAGTTGATTGCCGATCACAATGTGGATTGCTGGCTGGTCAATACAGGTTGGACGGGCGGTGCATATGGCGTTGGCAAGCGCATGCCGATCAAGGCGACGCGTGCGCTCCTCACAGCCGCGCTCGACGGCTCGTTGAAAAAAGCCGAATTCCGCACCGATCCGAACTTCGGGTTTCAGGTTCCGGTCGAAGTCGAGGGCGTGGATGGAGCCATCCTCGATCCGCGTTCGACTTGGGCCGACAAGGCTGCGTATGACCGGCAGGCAAGAAAGCTGACGGGCATGTTCGTCGACAATTTTGCCAAGTTCGAGACCCATGTTGATGCATCCGTGCTTGGCGCGGCACCACATTGGCTGGATGCCGCTGAATAGACAGAGTTTTGGCTGACGCAACCGGTCACTCCGGCCGGACCCCGAAATGCGCCCGCTAAGCAAGCCCCGCCGGCAGATCCCGCTGGCGGGGCTTTTCTTTTGGCTCAATCGCGTCCAAGGATTTTCGGGAAAAAATCGGAAACCCTCGTGAGCCTGAAAAACAGATGAGCCCGGACCCAATCTTTCAAGGACGCGGCATTGTCGTCACCGAGGACATGGTGGACGAGAAGTTCACCCGTGCCCAAGGGCCGGGCGGTCAGAATGTCAACAAGGTTGCGACGGCGGTCGAGCTGCGTTTGGTACTTGACCGGGCGGAGCTTCCCGAAACTGTGCGCATCCGGCTGATAACGCTTGCAGGGCAACGCGCGACCAAGGACGGCGAAATCATCATCTTTGCCGACAAATTCCGCACGCAAGACCGCAACCGACAGGACGCGCGTGAACGCCTTTCCGCGCTGATCGCCAAAGCAGCCGAACCCCCACCCCCGCCGCGCCGCAAGACCAAACCGTCGAAAGGCGCGATTGAAAGGCGGCTGAAGGAAAAGACGGGACGCGGCACGATCAAGAAAAACCGGGGGCGGGTGTCAGATGATTGAGCCGTTGACTTTTGCAACGCGTTAAGCGATATTATCGCTATGAAGACAATCATCTTCACGCAAAGTGCGGCAAAAGAATTTGATGATCTTCCGGAAGATGGAAGGGTAGCCGTTGAATCCGGCTTAATCCGTTATGCTGTTTCTGGCGAAGGCGATGTGAAGCAGTTGAGCGGACGCGAAGGCTGCCGGTTGAGGATTGGCCGTTACCGGGTTTTGTTTGACGAAGACAGGTTGACGATATTGGCCGTTTACATAGGCAAGCGCGAAACGACGACTTACCGGCGCAACTGAGTGGCAGGAGACTTAAATGGGACAAGTTCGATTTATCCGCAGCCCCGAAGGCGAGGAACTCGCTGTGCTGCCGCGCGCCGACTATGAAGCCTTGATTGCCAGTCTTTATGACGAAGATGAAGACGACATCGCCATCTATGACCAGCGCAAGGCCGCCTTGGCCAGTGGCGAAGACGGCCTATTGCCTGCTGAAATCAGCGCGATGATTCTGAAAGGCGAGAGCCGGTTGAAGGCGGTCCGCCGTTGGCGGGCGATGAAACAGCTGGAACTGGCGGCCAAGGCGGGCATCGGGCAAGGTTATCTGTCTGATCTCGAAAGCCGCCGCCGTGCCGGTTCCCCCGAAACCCTGTCGGCGCTCGCCAAGGCGCTGGATGTGCCGCTCAACTGGCTCTGCTAAAGCCGCCCGATCCGCTCGGTCAAAAGCTCAAAAAACCCTTCATCGTCAATATCACGCATGACGGTGGCGTTGGGTTCGCGGCCTGTCACGTGCCACCAGTCGACGACGGTCATGCCCATGGTCAATTCTGAATTTGTTTCAATGCTGACATTGCAGGCTCGGCCCTTGAACAGGTCCGGCTTTAGAAGATAGGCGATGACGCACGGGTCATGCAGCGGGCCGCCATCGGTGCCGTATTTCTGCTCGTCAAAGCGTTCGAAAAAGTCGAGCAATTCGGCTGTTGCATCGCCAACCGGTGTTTTCATCGCGCGGAAGCGATCGACGCGGACACGGCTGGTCAGCGCCTTGTGGGTCACATCAAGCGGCATCATGACGATCGGGATGCCGGATTTGAAAACGACTTCGGCGGCCTGCGGATCGACGTAGATGTTGAATTCAGCTGCGGGCGTAATGTTTCCGCCCTCAAAGAAGCCGCCGCCCATCAGGACGATTTCGCAAATCTTTTGTGCAATTTCCGGCGCGCGGATCAACGCCAGCGCAATGTTGGTCAACGGGCCGAGCGGGCAAAGCGTGATCGCACCGGCGGGATTGGCAAGAATTGTCTCGATGATGAAGTCAACGCCATGCAATGCTTGCAGCGGCATGGTCGGTTCAGGAAGGTCCGGGCC
The DNA here is from genome assembly GCA_031377485.1 of Phyllobacteriaceae bacterium. Classification (GTDB taxonomy): domain Bacteria; phylum Pseudomonadota; class Alphaproteobacteria; order Rhizobiales; family Rhizobiaceae; genus JANMEX01. The sequence goes on along the minus strand of JANMEX010000245.1, from coordinate 20,748 downwards.
GTCAAGGCCGGTCTTTCCATGTACATGTTCGGCGGTAACCAGCGGGCGGACCAACGGGCGCACGGCACCGGCGTAAACTCTCATGTTTGGCTTGCCTGCCAACTCGCAGACTTTGCGCGCGTTCTTTTCCGTCAAACGCAGCGGCACATTGCCAGCGACCGCCGTGATACCGACGACGTCGAGTTCAGGGCTGGCCAACGCCAGAAGAATGGCGACCGCGTCGTCCTGGCCGGGGTCAGTGTCAATGATTATCTTGCGCGCCATTTTGCATCCTTTTATTATTTGCGGTCATGTTTTTCTTTGCGGGCCTGCCGCTTGAACACGGCAAGGGAAAAGACCATATCTTCATCAGGCGGGCAAATGCCGTTTCGGGTTTGCCAGTAAAAGTCGCTTTTTCTTGAGGACTTCAGAACCATGACGCGCGTAACCGCTTTTTCCAATCCGCTCCTGCTCGGCTTTGATGCTGTAGAACGCACGCTTGAGCGGGTGGCCAAGACTGGCGACGGATATCCACCCTACAACATTGAACGTCTGGCTTCGCAAGATGGCCAAACCGGCACGGAGAAGGACCAAATGCAGGGCCAGGTTCAGGGCCAAGTCCAGGGCCAAGTCCAGGGCCAAGTCAATGGCCAAGTCCAGGGTGCTGAACGCCTGCGCATCACACTGGCGGTCGCCGGTTTTGCCGAAAGCGATCTTGAGGTGACACTGGAAGACAATCAGCTCGTCATTCGCGGACGCCAGAACGAAGAAAACGAGCGCGAGTATTTGCACCGTGGCATTGCCGCGCGACAGTTCCAGCGCTGTTTCGTCCTTGCCGACGGAATGCGTGTTGCCGGCGCTGAGCTGAAAAACGGGCTCCTCTCGGTCGATCTCGACCGTCCGGAACCGGAACGATTGGTCCGGCGTATCAATATCGCTGTGTCTGAATGAGCGGCAAAGGAGTAACATCATGAACGAGAACAAGATCACACTCTCCGACACGGATTTCGCCAGCCTTGGCGCAGGCGAAGTAGGTTATATCCGCAAGATGAAGTCGGAAGACCTGACCCGCCGCTTCCCCGCGCTCAGCCAGATTGCACCGGGGCTTGACGTCTGGGCGCTCTTTGCCGCAAACGGCCAGCCTATTATTCTGTCCGACCGCCGCGCAGCTGTGCTTGAAGGCGCAAGCGAAAATGAATTGGTTCCTGTATGGCTCAATTGAAATCACCGGATTTCAAAACAAAAAGGCCGGGAGCGATCCCGGCCTTTTCCATTTAAGTCTGTGAAAATTATTTCACGATAACCTTCGCGCCAACCTCGACCCGGTTGTAAAGGTCAATCACGTCCTGATTCATCATCCGGATACAGCCCGATGACATCGCCTTGCCGATTGACCACCATTCGGGAGTTCCGTGCAAACGGTAGCCGGTATCGCCGCGCTTGTTGAACAGATACATGGCGCGTGCGCCCAGCGGATTGCTGGTGCCCGGTTCCATGCCACCGGCAAATTTTGCCAGATCCGGCCTGCGTCCGATCATTTCCTTGGGCGGCGTCCAGGTTGGCCACTCGCGCTTGAGGCCGACGCGGGCAGTGCCATTCCACTCAAAGCCGGCCTTGCCGACGCCAATGCCGTACCGAACGGCCTGGCCATCACCCAGCACGAAATAAAGATGGCGCGCGCCCGTATCTACAATGACCGTTCCCGGCTTTTCCTTGGTCGAATAGGAAACGGTTTGGCGCTTGAACTTGTCGGCAATCTTGCCTTGCGGGATCGACGGCAGCTTGTAGCCGCCATCAGAAATGGCGCTATAGCTCGCCCTCGGTGCAAAAGGCCCCGATGTGGTACAACCCGCCAACGCGGTGAGAGCTGCAACGGCTAAGGCAGACAATAAAGAACGGAATTTCATGAACTTCCCCGAATCGTGACGTCAAACTTGAAACAGATTGAACCACGCCCCACTAACAATCGATTAACCATGTTTCGAAATGATTTGGCAATATGCTTTCCCAGCCTCGCGCAGCGCTTTCAAAGCCTCGCGCAGCGCTTTCCAAGCCTCGCGCAGCGCTTTCCAAGCCTCGCGCAGCGCTTTCCAACCTCTACCAATGGGGTGGCTTGGTCACTTCAACGCCTGGCGCCGCCGTTTCTTCCAGTTCAAGAAATCGCGAGGTCAGCGCGTCCAGCTTCTTTTGCAACCGGTCTATCAGTTTCCATTGCTCGGCAACGGCGGCAGATAGCTCATCAATCGTCTGGCCTTGATGTGAAACAGTGATTTCCAGATTGATGATCAACGGATCGGGAAGCGTGGACATGGCAAAAATCCTGAGCGTTTGTCGGGGACTTCTCCTGATTGCACAGGAAATACGGTTGCGCCACCGTTCCGCCGTGCTAGCCTCAAATTTGGATGCAGGTTTTGACTGTCCGGTCAAAAATTAATTGACCGGTTGCGAATTTGCAGACAGCTTGGTGACAGGGAACGAACGACTTGGTGGCAATGACCGCCGGGCGGGAGCAGGCAAATGAACACAGCGGCAGCGCCCGCGATTGAGCTGATTGGCATCGATAAGAGTTTCGGGCCGGTCCACGCCAACAAGAATATCAACATGGTGGTGCCCAAGGGCACCATTCACGGCATCATCGGCGAGAACGGTGCGGGCAAATCGACTTTGATGTCGATCCTGTATGGCTTTTACAGCGCCGACTCCGGCGAAATCCACGTCGATGGCAAAGTGGTGACAATCCGCACCAGCCAGGACGCGATCAAGACCGGCATCGGCATGGTGCATCAGCATTTCATGCTGGTGGAAAATTTCACCGTGCTGGAAAACATCGTGCTTGGTGCTGAAGGCGGCGCGCTGTTGCAAGCAGGCGAGGACAAGGCGCGGGCGCAGCTGAAAAAGCTGGCCGACGATTACGAACTGGAAGTCGATCCGGACATGCTGATCGAGGACCTCCCGGTCGGCTTGCAGCAGCGGGTGGAAATCCTCAAAGCCCTGACACGCGGTGCGCAAACGCTGATCCTTGACGAGCCGACCGGCGTGTTGACGCCAGCGGAAGCCGATCATTTGTTTCGCATCCTGCGCCAGTTGAAAGATCAGGGCAAAACAATCCTGCTCATCACCCACAAACTGCGTGAGATCATGGCTGTCACCGACAATGTTTCCGTGATGCGGCGCGGGGAAATGGTTGCAACACTCCAGACAGCCAAGACCGATCCGGAACATCTGGCTGAACTGATGGTCGGACGCCATGTGCTGCTGGATGTGACCAAGGGGCCGGCCAAACCGGGCGAGGAGCGGTTGCGCGTCGAAGGGCTGACCGTCAAGGACGAATGGGGCGTGGCCCGCGTTGACAATGTTTCGTTCAATGTGCGGGACGGCGAGATCGTTGGTATTGCGGGCGTTTCTGGCAACGGCCAGTCGGAACTTCTGGCGGCGCTGGCAGGCATTCGGAAATCCGTTGCAGGCAAGATCATTTTGTCCGGCGAAACCGTTGATCCCACCCACGAAGCAGACCCGGCCAAAATGCGCGAACGCGGGATGGCCCATGTGCCTGAAGACCGCCATCACATGGGGCTGGTGCTGCCGTTTGAGGAAAATGAAAACTCGATCCTCGGCTATCATCGCTCCGCACAATATGGCTCCGGGTTCAATCTCGACCCGGACAAGGTTCGCGAAGATGCTGCCGCAAAGATCAAGCAATTCGACATACGCCCGGACAATTGCCGCCTGAAGACGGCCAATTTCTCCGGCGGCAATCAGCAGAAAATTGTTCTTGCGCGGGAAATGACCCGGGACCCGAAAGTGTTGCTCGTCGGCCAGCCGACGCGCGGCGTTGATATCGGCGCGATCGAGTTCATCCACAACCAACTGATCGCCATGCGCGACCAAGGCAAGGCTATCCTTCTGGTTTCGGTCGAACTCGATGAAATCCGTTCACTGGCTGATCGTGTGTTGGTGATGTTTGCGGGACGCATCGTCGGCGAAGTTTCACCGGACACGGACGAGGGCGAAATCGGCCTCCTGATGGCAGGCATCAACCGCAAGGAAGCCGCGCAATGAGCACACCTTTTGCAAAACTGCCTGCCTGGGTCGATTATGGTCTGATGCCGGTGACCAACGTGCTGGCTGGTTTTCTGATTGCCGGACTGGTTGTGATGTTCATTGGCGAAAGTCCGCTCAATGCAGTCGGTATCCTGTTTCAGGGCGCGTTCGGGTCAATCAACAATATCTTCTACACGCTGTTTTACGCGACGAGTTTCATCTTTACCGGCCTGTCGGTGGCGGTGGCCTTTCATGCCGGGCTGTTCAACATTGGCGGCGAGGGCCAAGCCTACATCGGCGGCCTTGGCGTCGGGTTGGTGGCGTTGGCACTCGACCGGTATGTGCCTTGGTATGTGACGGCGCCGCTCGCAATCGCCGCCGCTGCCGCTTTTGGCGCAGCTTGGGCATTCATCCCGGCTTGGCTACAAGCCAAGCGCGGCAGCCACATCGTCATCACCACAATCATGTTCAATTTCATCGCTGCCTCGCTGATGGTCTATGTGATGAACAAGTATCTGAAGCCGGTCGGCGCTATGGGCCCGTCCTCGCGTCCGCTGGAGTCAGGTTCATTTTTACCGCGCCTGGGCCAGGTGTTGGATTACTTTGGCATCAAGTCAGGCTCGGCCCCGGCAAACCTCACATTTTTCGTAGCGCTGCTGGCCGCTTGGCTGGTGTGGAAACTGATCTGGCGCACCAAGTTCGGCTATGAAATGCGCACCTTCGGATTCAATCCGTCGGCTGCATCTTACGCCGGTATTTCAGCGGCAAGGGTAACCATACTGACGATGCTGATCTCCGGCGGACTGTCCGGGCTGATGGCGGTCAACACGGTGCTCGGCAGTGTGCACAAGATCGAGCTGGATTTTGTCGCAGGTGCAGGTTTCGTCGGCATCGCCGTGGCGCTGATGGGGCGTTCACATCCCGTTGGTGTGGTGCTTGCAGCGCTGTTGTTTGGCGCGCTCTATCAAGGGGGCGCCGAACTGTCCTTTGCCGTGCCGGCGATCTCGCGTGACATGATTCTCGTCATTCAGGCGTTGGTGATCCTGTTCGCTGGTGCGTTGGAGAATCTGTTCAGGCCTTTCTTCGGTCGTCTGTTCACACGCAACACCGCAGCCGCAGGAGCCTGATCATGGACGCGACGATACTGTTTTCGGTTCTGGACTCAACCATTCGCCTGACGGTGCCGATCCTGCTTTGTTGTCTTGGCGGACTTTATTCCGAACGCTCCGGCGTCTTTGATATTGGCATCGAAGGCAAGATGCTGTTCTCCGCCTTTTCGGCCGGCGCGATCGCGGCGGCCACCGGCTCGGCCTGGCTTGGGCTTGGCGCTGCAATCCTTACCGGCATCGCCTTCTCGCTGTTGCATGGCTATGCCTCGATCACCCAGCGCGGCAATCAGATCGTCTCTGGCGTTGCGATCAACTTTCTTGCAGCAGGTCTCACCGCGCTTCTCGGCAAGGCCTGGTATCATCAGGGCGGCAAGACACCCCAGCTGGAGACAACAGCGCGTTTCCAACCGATTGATTTGCCCGGCGCTCTGGCCATCAAGGATGTTCCGGTTCTGGGCCGGATCTATGAAGGGCTGATTTCGGGCCACAACGCGCTGGTGTATATCGCCTTCCTAGCCGTGCCTTTGACATGGTGGATCATTTTCCGCACACGCTTTGGCTTGCGTTTGCGCGCAGTCGGTGAAAACCCGGCGGCGGTGGATACGGCAGGCATTTCCGTCACGCGCCTGCGCTATTCGGGCGTCATTATCTGTGGTATTTTTGCAGGGCTCGCAGGCACATATCTGGCCATCGCCCAATCCGCCAATTTTGCGCCGAACATGTCGGCAGGACGCGGTTTCATCGCTCTTGCCGCGCTGATTTTTGCCAAATGGAACCCGATCGGCGCGCTAGGGGCCTGTCTGTTGTTCGGTTTTCTTGAAGCCGTTGCCATCCCCTTGCAGGGCGCGAAAATTCCGGGGCTTGACTGGGATGTTCCCGTGCAATTGATCACCGCCTCGCCTTACATTCTTACCGTTATTTTGCTGGCAGGTTTCATCGGCAAGGCAATCCCGCCAAAGGCCGGTGGTGTGGCCTATGTGAAGGAACGTTAAAATGGCTATTGGCCCGCGTGATCTGTTCGAAGCCGCTTGGTCGGCTATGCAAAACACCCATTCGCCCTATTCCAAATTCCCCGTTGGCGCATCGCTGCGCACGGCCGAAGGCAAAGTCTATTCTGGCTGCAACATCGAAATCGCTTCATACCCTGAGGGCTGGTGCGCAGAATCCACCATGCTTGGCCACTATGTAATGGGCGGTCGCGGCAAGATCACGGAGATCTGTGTCGTGGCGGAAAAAATGTCCAAGTGCACGCCTTGTGGCGGGTGCAGGCAACGGCTGGCGGAATTTGCAGGACCGGACGCCAGGCTCTATCTGTGCGACGAAACCGGCATCATTGAAGAGACAACTCTGGGCGCCATTTTTCCGCGCGGCTTTGATGGAGACACTCTTAAATGAAAGTCTGGCAATGAACGAAGCCGTACAGCATCTGATCAAGAAACTGGAAGGCTTTGCGCCACGCATCGCCATGGTGCTGGGTTCCGGCCTTGGCGACTTTGCTAAAGAGGTCGAAAAAGCGATCCGCATTCCCTATGGCGAACTGGAAGGCTTCCCGCACGGCGGTGTGTCCGGCCATGCCGGTGAGATCGTCGCCGGATATGTGTCAGGTATTCCGGTACTTGTTCTGGCCGGCCGTGTTCACTACTACGAGCACGGTGACGCAGGCGCGATGCGCCCCGTACTTGAGACACTGTCGGCGTTCGGCATCACCCATTTGCTTCTGACCAATGCCGCGGGCTCGGTGCGCGAGGATATGCCGCCGGGCTCTGTTATGATCATTGAAGACCACATTAATTTCTCCGGCTCGAATCCTTTGTTCGGCGAGCCGTCAGACCGGCGCTTTGTCGGGCTGACAAGTGCCTATGACGCAGGCATGCGCAAGGCTCTTGAGGTAGCGGCGGCAAAATCCGGGGTGGATATCAAGAAAGGCGTTTACATGTGGTTCTCCGGTCCATCCTTTGAGACACCGGCGGAAATCCGCATGGCGCGGATCATCGGCGCGGATGCGGTTGGCATGTCGACCGTGCCGGAAGTGATCCTTGCACGGTTTCTCGAGATGAAGGTCGCCGCTTGTTCTGTAATCACCAACTATGCCGCAGGCATGACCGGACAGGAACTTTCGCACCACGAGACAAAGGAAATGGCCCCGCTTGGCGGCAAACGTCTTGCAGGCATAATCAAGCTGGCGATTGGACAATTCACATGAGCGAAACACGCTCGAAAACCGCGCAAAGAGTGCTCGGCCTGATCGATTTGACAGACCTGAACGCGACGTCTTCAGACACCGCCGTTGCAGCGCTGTGCGCCAAGGCAACGACACTATATGGCAAGGTCGCCGCGATCTGCATTTGGCCGCGCTTCGTCAAGGGTGCAAAACCACTGCTCAAAGGCACAGGCATAAAGATCGCAACAGTGGTCAACTTTCCCGGCGGCGATGAAGACGCCGCGCCTGTGGTGATGGAAACGGAAAAGGCAATCAAGGATGGGGCGGACGAGATTGATCTTGTGTTTCCCTACCGCGCCTTCAAGAAGGGCGAATATGAAACCGCAGGCGAACAGATCGCCATTATTGCTTCGGTCTGCCTCGACAGGGCATTGCTGAAGGTTATCCTGGAAACCGGCGAATTGCGCGACCAGAAGCTGATCAAATCGGCATCGGATCTGGCGATTGCAGAAGGAGCCGATTTCATCAAGACATCAACCGGCAAGGTGCAGGTCAATGCAACGCTTCAAGCGGCCGAGACCATGCTGAGCGCGATCAAATCATCTGGCCGCCGCGATGTCGGGTTCAAACCGGCTGGGGGCATTCGCACAGTCGATGAAGCGGCGAAATATCTGGAGTTGGCCGATACGATCATGGGAGCCGATTGGGCAACGCCCGCAACGTTTCGCTTTGGCGCATCGGGCCTTTTGGATGATTGCCTCGCTGCACTTTCCGGCACGCCAGCTTCAACTGGTTCGGGCTACTGATGCTCCCGCAAGAGATCATCCGCGCCAAGCGCGACGGGCAAACGCTGAGCGCTGACGAGATCACATTTTTCGTGCGCGGGATCACCGAAGGGTATGTCACCGAAGGCCAGATTTCCGCATTGGCGATGGCGGTGTTTTTCAACGGGATGAGCCGTGACGAAGCTGTGGCGCTGACACTCGGCATGCGTGACAGCGGCACGGTGCTCGATTGGTCTGACTTGCCAGGACCTGTCGTGGACAAACACTCTACCGGCGGCGTTGGAGACAATGTCTCGCTGATGCTCGCGCCGATCGTTGCCGCCTGCGGCGCGTTTGTGCCGATGATTTCGGGGCGTGGTCTGGGCCATACCGGCGGCACACTCGACAAGATGGATGCGATCCCCGGCTACATCAGCCAACCAGACAATATGCTATTCCGCAAAGTTGTTCTGGAGGTGGGCACGGCAATCATTGGCCAGACTTCTGATCTGGCCCCTGCCGACAAGCGCTTTTACGGCATCCGCGATGTCACGGCGACGGTCGAATCCATTCCGCTGATTACCGCCTCGATACTGTCGAAAAAGCTTGCTGCCGGTTTGCAATCGCTGGTGCTTGACGTGAAGACCGGCAATGGCGCGTTCATGGCAAAGTCCAAGGATGCGGTGAAACTTGCTGAAAGCCTTGTCGCGGTCGCCAACGGTGCAGGCCTGAAGACGACGGCACTGATCACCGACATGAACCAGCCGCTGGCTAGCGCCGCAGGCAATGCGGTTGAAGTGTTGAACGCCGTCCATTTCCTGCGCGGCAAGCGTGACGCGCGACTGGAGGAAGTGACATTGGCGCTGGCTGCCGAAATGCTGGTTTCGACCGGCATCGCCAAAACGGTCAAAGAAGGACTGGCCTTGTCCAAGCAGGCACTTGACGGAGGCAAGGCGGCGGAAATCTTTGCACACATGGTTTCAGGGCTGGGCGGCCCTTCGGATTTCATGGAAAAAGCGGAAAGCTACTTGCCCGCCGCGCCGATCATTGTTGATGTGGCAGCGCCGCACGATGGCTTCGTCGCCAGTGTGGCAACGCGCGACCTCGGGCTGGCCGTCGTGGCATTGGGCGGCGGGCGTACGCGCCCGCAGGACAAGGTTGACCATGCCGTTGGCTTGACGAATCTGTTGACGGTTGGTGCTGCTGTCAGCAAGGGGGAGGCGATTGCCAAAGTCCACGCCCGCTCGAAAGATGCATCAGATCAGGCAGTCTTGGCTGTAGTTTCGGCCTATGGGTTAGGCAGCAAACGCCCGGCTTTGACGGGCGCGGTGGTGCGACGGATCGGCTGATTACTGTTTCAATATCAGGTCGCCGTCGGTGACGCTGAAGCCTTCGAGCCGTTTCAAGAACGTCATGCCAAGCAAAGTGCCGTCGAGCGCTTTGTCATCAAGCACCGCAGCCTCCACATCGCGCACCTTGACACGGCCGATCTGAATTTCGCGGATGACGGCTGAAGCCACCTTGATCGTACCGTTGGCCGTGTTTACTTCATATTTGAAATCTGCCGGCTGAACAGAAATACCGAGTTTTCGCGCAGTCGTCTTGTTTATGGCCACCATGCTTGCGCCGGTATCAACCAGCGCAGTGACGGATTTGCCATTCATCTTGAACTCGGCAACATAATGCCCGCGGTCGTCGGGTTTCAGGCGTACCGAACCGGAACTGATTGAAACACTTTTACCCATCGGCGCACTGATTTTTTGCGGCGGTGCCGAAACGCCCGATCCGCTTTTGGCGGTTTCCTGCATCATGGCAGGCACGCCGGACAGCAAAGCGCCGCCAGCAAGCAGCATAAGGAAAAAACGGTTCATGAGCGTGTTCCGGTTGCAATTTCACATCACTGTAAAGTGCACTGGTTGCTGTCGGGTTTATGAGCGGGTGGGCGACTGAAAGTTTGGCTTAAGCGTTAATGGAAGGTTAGCGGAAACCTGGCTCACAGCTCGCTCTGCCAGTCGTAATGGGCGTGAACGGCACGGAGAATTTCGACGGCATCATCGAGAACGCGATAAATGATCAAGTGGCTTTGGTATATATGTATGCGGACGCCAAAACTAATTTCCGATCGTTCGCGATTGCGAGTGGATATTCCGCAATGTCGATAAATGCGTCGTAAATGCCATTGTAATAAGCCTCGGCGCGGTTGGCGCCCCATCGTACGACACCACCGGAATAGATTTCAACGGTGTCGGTCTGTGCATCATCACTCAACCGAAATTCCATGAACGCTCCGTGCGAAGGCTTTGGCTCTCTCAAGCAATTCTTCGCGGGTCACTGGGCTGAATCCGCTTTCAATCCCTGCTTGCACCATTTCCCGAAGCGTTGCAATCTTCTGCGCCTTCACCTGTTCCTTTCGGATCAGATCGCGCACCACATCGCTGGAATTTGAATAGCGGCCGCCTTCAGTCTGGGCTTCCACCCATTCTTTCATCTGATCGGGCAGGGATATGTTCATCGTGGCCATGGTTTTTCTCCTTGGCGCCATGATAGCAAAGATTGGCAAACCTTGTCAAAGATTGGCAGCTATTTCGTGCCGTACATCCGGTCGCCCGCATCGCCGAGGCCAGGGACGATGTAGCCTTTTTCGTTCAAATGGCTGTCGATGGCAGCGGTGAACACGGGCACGTCCGAGTGGGCTTCGGTGAAGCGCTTGATGCCTTCGGGCGCAGCCAAAAGGCAGACAAAGCGCAGATTGTTCGCGCCGCGCTCCTTCAGCTTGTCGATCGCAGCAATGGCGGAATTGGCCGTGGCCAGCATTGGATCGACGACAATCACCAGACGGTCGGCAATGTCATCGGGCGCCTTGAAATAATATTCAACAGCCTGAAGCGTATCATGGTCGCGGTAAAGACCGATGTGGGCGACGCGCGCAGATGGCACCAGTTCGAGCATGCCTTCAAGCAGGCCATTGCCCGACCGCAGCACCGAGGCGAACACCAGTTTCTTGCCATCAAGGATCGGCGCGTCCATCGGCTCCAGCGGTGTTTGAATTCGCTTGGTGGTCATCTCCATGTTCCGCGTCACTTCATAGCAAAGCAGAAGAGAAATTTCCTTGAGCAGGCGGCGGAAACTCCCGGTCGAAGTCTCCTTGTCGCGCATGATTGTCAGCTTGTGCTTGACGAGGGGATGATCGACGACAGTAACACTCATGGCACGCTCCTGAAAAACTGTTTGCCTGTTCTAGCTGCCTGCTCTTCGAATGCAAACTGCACAGGCGTCCGCAATCACAGCTTTGTTGATGCTAGACAATCCTGGCAAGCAACGCTTTGCGCGTATCTTCGTCCACAAATGCAGCATTGATTGCTGTTCGTGTTAGGCCTGTGAGCTCTGCGTCGCTGAGGCCGAAATACTGTTTGCCGATCACGTCATATTCATGTTTCAGGCTGGTGGCGAAATACGGCGGGTCGTCTGAGGAGAGCGTCACGGGAATGCCTGCGGCGCGCAGTTCCAAGAAGGAATGAGACTCGAAACTCGGGAAAACTCCAAGTGAGATGTTGGAACCCGGGCAGCATTCGAGCACGATCTGCTCATCCGCAAGGCGCTTGACCAGATCCGGGTTCTCGATGGCGCGCACACCATGGCCGATGCGTGTCGGCTTGAGCCAGTCCAGCGCGTCTGAAACGCTCTGCCAGCCGACGAGTTCACCCGCGTGAACGGTGATGCCGTATCCGGCGTCGCGCATTTTGTCGAAAGAGTGCGCAAAATCCTTTGGGTGATGCATCCGCTCTTCGCCCGCCATGCCCCAGCCTGTGATCAGCGGGTGCGGATTTCTAAGGAGCCATTCCGCCGCCTCCTCCACTCCTTCCGGCCCCATGTGACGAAGGCCGGTGGCGATCATCCGTGTTTCAATGCCGGTGTTCGCCTTGGCGCGGGCCATGCCTTCAGCAAGGCCTGACACATAAAGCTTCGGATTGAGCCCACAGCTTTGCGCATGGTTGGTCGAGATGAAAATCTCGCCGTAGATCGCGCCGTCGGCCGCGATGCTTTCAAAGTATGTTTGCGCCAAAAGCGCATAGTCCTCTTCAGTGCGGAACAGCGCTGCCGCCTTGTCAAAGGCTTTGAGAAAGGTGGTAAAATCAGTCCAGATAAAATTCTCACCGTTGATCAGGCCGTCAATATTGACGCCATACTTGCGCGCTTGTGCTGCGACAAGCGCAGTCGAGGCTGCGCCTTCGATGTGGCAATGGATCTCGGCTTTGACGACCATGGTTGCTCCTTCAGTGCGGCGCGGCGCTTAACCGCGCCTTGGCAACATAGCCACGGAAGTTTCGATCGGCTATGGTCGATCTTGAGTTTTCAATTTCAGGATGAATGCATGAGCGTGGAACGCACAAATGCGGATGGCGGCATGGAAACCGCGTTCGGTTTCCGTCAGGTTGGCAGCGGCGAAAAGCAGCCGCTGGTCAATGAAGTGTTCCACAATGTTGCCCGTCGCTATGACATGATGAATGATCTGATGTCGGCTGGCATGCACCGTGTCTGGAAGGGCGCGTTTGTAAACTGGCTGTCGCCGCCCAAACGGACGGGCTGGAAGGCGCTTGATGTGGCGGGCGGCACAGGCGACATCGCCTTCCGTATTCTCGAAGCCTCGGACCGCAAGGCAGACGTCACCGTCCTCGACATCAACGGGTCGATGCTGGAAGTGGGCCAGGATCGCGCGGCCAAGAAAGGCATTGCCGAACATTTGAACTTTGTCGAAGCCAACGCCGAAGAACTGCCGTTTCCCGACAATAGCTTTGATGCTTACACAATCGCCTTCGGCATCCGCAATGTGCCGCGCATTGACGTGGCGCTGGCCGAGGCGTTCCGTGTTCTGAAAACGGGCGGGCGCTTCATGTGCCTTGAGTTTTCGGAAGTTGAAATGCCGTTGCTCGACAAGTTTTATGATGCATGGTCGTTTAACGCCATTCCGGCAATCGGCAAGGCGGTTACAGGTGACGCAGAGTCCTATCGCTATCTGGTGGAATCCATCCGCAAATTCCCGGGCCAGGAGGATTTTGCCGCTATGATCCGCATGGCCGGGTTCTCGCGCGTGTCATGCCGCAATTATTCCGGCGGCATTGCCGCTGCCCATTCCGGTTGGAAGCTTTAGGCGCATGAGTGATATTGCTGCAGCGCTGAGGCTGATGCGCGCCGGTTGGGTGATCGTGCGCGAAGGCGTGGTGGCGTCGATACCGGAGGACAATCTGTCGGGATCGGCTCTCACACTGCATAAAATTGCGTCACTGCTTGCCAAGCGGAAGTCCACACGCACAGACAGGCAGGAACGTCTTGCCACCGCGATACAGAAGCTCGGGCCATCCTACGTAAAGCTTGGCCAGTTCCTGGCGACACGGCCCGACATTGTCGGCAATGCACTGTCGGATGATTTTGCCCGGCTGCAAGACCGGATGGACATGTTTCCAACCGTGGAGTCTGTCAAGGCAATCGAGGACTCGCTCGGTCGAACAGTCGCCGAACTATATGTAAATCTAGACGAACCTATTGCTGCAGCATCGATTGCGCAAGTTCATCCCGCCATCGTGCGGATGGTGGATGGCGAGAAGAAGGTCGCAGTCAAGGTGATCCGTCCCGGCGTGCGCAAACGGTTTGCACAGGATCTGGAGAGTTATTTTCTCGTCGCCCGCCTGCAGGAGCGCTGGTTCAAGGATGCCAAACGGCTGAAACCGGTCGAGGTGACGCAATCATTGGAGCAGACGACGCGGATCGAGATGGATCTTCGGCTGGAGGCGGCGGCACTTTCAGAACTGCGCGACAATACGGCCGGTGATCCGGGCTTTCGGGTTCCAACCGTTGATTGGGAGCGCACAGGCCGCGATGTCTTGACCATGGAGTGGATCGACGGCATCAAGATGAATGATCTGGAAGGCCTTCGCGCCGCCGGTCATGATTTGCCGCATCTGGGCGCGGTGCTGATCCAATCGTTTCTGCGCCACACGCTGCGCGATGGTTTTTTCCACGCTGACATGCATCCCGGCAATTTGTTTGTCGATCCGGCGGGCAACATTGTTGCCGTCGATCTCGGCATTGCCGGGCGCTTGGGAAAGAAGGAGCGGCGGTTCCTGGCCGAAATTCTGTACGGCTTCATCAAGCGTGACTATCGTCGCGTGGCAGAAGTGCATTTCGAGGCCGGGTACGTGCCGCGCAAGCATGATGTAGCAAGCTTTGCGCAGGCCATACGCGCCATTGGCGAGCCGATCCATGGCCAATCCGCTGAAACCATCTCGATGGCCAAATTGTTGACGTTGCTGTTTGAAGTCACTCAAGTGTTCGACATGGAAACCCGCACGGAACTGCTTCTGTTGCAGAAAACCATGGTCGTTGTCGAAGGCGTGGCACGCACGCTCGATCCGGCGTTTAACATGTGGAAGACTGCCGAGCCCGTGGTTGGCGCATGGATTGCCGACAATCTGGGACCGCGTGGCATGATCGCCGATGCCGGTGAGGGGCTGCGCGCTGTTGCCCATCTGGCCCGCCAGCTGCCCGATTTTGCCGCCCGCACGGAGCGCCTGTCCGAAGAAATCGACAAGATGGCGGCAAGCGGATTGCGGTTTGATAGCCAGACAGCGGATGCGATTGGCAAAGCAGAAGCTTATCATGGCCGTTCCGGTCGCTGGGCGCTGTGGATTATTGCGCTTTCATTGGCAGCCATCGCTATTCGAATTCTTTAGGATGGATTGCAATTAATAAGCATAAATGCGTATTATCCCCTCGATGAATGTAAATTCGAGATTAGTATGTCCCGTTTTGATGAAATTGACGATCAGCGCGAAAAGCTTGGCGTTTCGCAGAAAGACCTGTGTGCTGCCGCAGGCGTAACGCCCCAGGCCTATTCGAAATGGCGGCTGAACAGCACATCGATTACCGAACGCAATATTTCGAAACTGTCGGACGCGCTTGACAGGCTGAAGCCTGCAGCAATCATATCTGCGTCAGCAAAGACTAACAAAAAGCGTGTCCTTCTCATCATCGGCGGCGGCATTGCCGCTTACAAATGTCTCTACCTGATCCGGCGCCTGCATGAGCGGGGTTATGCAGTGCGGGCCATCATGACCAAGGCCGCGCAAGAGTTCATCACGCCCCTGTCAGTTGGCGCGCTGACAGCCGACAAGGTCTTTGACGATCTGTTCTCGCGCGAGGATGAGCAGGATGTCGGGCATATAAGGCTTGCGCGGGAATGCGATCTGATCGTTGTCGCACCGGCAACAGCCGACCTGATGGCAAAGATGGCGGGCGGTTTGGCCAATGACCTCGCTTCGACCGTGTTGCTCGCGACCAACCGTCCGGTGCTGATCGCTCCTGCCATGAATCCGGCAATGTGGAACCATCCGGCAACGCGGCGCAACCGGCGCATATTGGAAAGTGACGGATTGCATTTCATCGGCCCCAATCGCGGCGAGATGGCCGAAAGTGGTGAAGCTGGCGAAGGGCGAATGGCCGAACCGCTGGAGATTGTTGCGGCGATTGAAAAGTTGCTGGATGACCGACCAAAACCACTGGCGGGCAGGAAGATCATCGTCACATCTGGCCCGACACATGAGCCGATAGACCCGGTGCGCTACATCGCCAACCGTTCGTCCGGCAAACAAGGTCATGCCATCGCCGCGGCGTTGGCGAAACTTGGAGCAGACGTGCGCTTGATTTCCGGGCCTGTGACCATTGCCGACCCCGCCGGTGTCACTGTAACCCACGTCGAAACCGCGCGGCAGATGCTCAGCGCGGTGGAAAGCCTGCTTCCTGCGGACGCCGCGGTGATGGTCGCCGCGGTGGCAGATTGGCGGACGGAAAACGAGGCGGGCGAGAAGATCAAAAAGCAACCCGGAAAAGATGCGCCGACGCTGACAATGACTGAAAATCCGGACATTCTGCGCACCGTCGGCCACCATGAAATGCGCCCGAAACTGATCGTCGGTTTTGCTGCCGAAACCAATGACCTGATCGACAACGCCATGGCAAAGCTTGCGCGCAAAGGCGCCGATTTCATTGTTGCAAACGATGTCTCAACGTCCACCGGCATCGGCGGGGCGCAAGGCGTGATGGGCGGTGACCGCAACCGCGTACGCATCGTCTCCAACACAGGCGTCGATGAATGGCCGGAACTCAGCAAGGATGAGGTCGCGGCAAAACTTGCGGCGCTCATTGCGGCGCGACTGACCGGGAAAAAATGATGTCAGAACCGATCATACTCGAAACACCGCGCCTTATCATGCGGCCGCAGGCTGGTTGACTTTTAATACCTTGCAGCGCTTTGGAGCGATCCGAACGTCACGCGATATTCTTCCGGCGACCGGGCATCGACAGCCGAAGAAAGCTGGCAACGCCTGCTGCGCTATCACGAACTTTGGCCGGCACTGGGGTTCGGCTATTTCGCGATCACCGACAAACGCGACGGCCGGTTTCTGGGCGAGGCAGGGCTTGCCGATTTTCACTGCGACGTCACGCCGTCCATGGATGGGTTGGCTGAAGCGCGATGGGCACTCTATCCAGAGGCGTGGGGCAAAGGTATTGTCCGAGAGGCGATGACAGCCATTGTCGACTGGTATGCGGGCACTCAAAGCACGCGTCCCGTGACATGCATCGTCAACCCAGACAATTCATCGTCGATCCGGCTGGCAGAAAAGCTGGGATTCCGGTTGAAGGCGCGGACACAACATAAGGATAAGCCTTGTTTGATGTTTGAACGGTAAACTCATTTATCGAACAATCCGTCGTCATTGTTCACCACTGTCAAAACCCTCCCACAGGCCTTAGATTGACACCAACAAACCAATTGAAAGGACCAATGACATGTCCATCCGCCCCGTAAAGCATATCTCCGGCACGACGCCCCATATCGAAGGCGCAGGCGTTAACCTGCAGCGCGTGTTCGGCTTTGGCGATCCGTCACTCACCGATCCGTTCTTGATGATGGATGATTTTCGCAATGACCGGCCGCAGGACTATCTGAAAGGCTTCCCTTGGCACCCGCATCGCGGCATCGAGACGATCACCTATGTGCTGGCCGGTACGGTTGAGCATGGCGACAGCCTCGGCAATGTCGGCACGCTTGGCGCAGGTGATGTGCAGTGGATGACGGCAGGGTCCGGCATCATGCATCAGGAAATGCCCAAGGGCGACGTGTTCGGCCGCATGCATGGCTTTCAGCTGTGGGCAAACCTGCCGGCAAGCCTGAAAATGACCACGCCGCGCTATCAGGATGTCGGCTCGACCGAAATTCCCGAAATCATCGACGATGACGGCACCAAGGTGCGTGTCGTGGTTGGCGAATTCTGGGGCAAGCGTGGGCCTGTTGATGGCATTGCCGCTGATCCGCAGTATCTCGACATTTTCGTTCCTGCAGGCAAACGCAAAGTGTTCAAGGTCGATACTTATCGGTCAGCGTTTGCTTACATCTTTGAAGGCACCGCGACTTTCCGTGATGCATCCAAGCCATTTGGCGTTCTGGTCGAAAAGGAAGTCAATGGCGAGGAAATTCATCTGCGCGACATGTCCGGCAACCGCACACTTGTGGTGTTCGACACGGGCGATGAAGTGGTCGTAACGGCTGGCGAAAAAGGCGTCCGTTTTCTGCTGATTTCAGGCGCACCGTTGAAAGAGCCTGTCGCTTGGCATGGCCCGATTGTGATGAACACGCGTGAAGAACTGATCACCGCAGTCAATGAGCTGCGCTCGGGCACCTTTATCAAGGAAGGTGTACGCACCAACTGAGTTGTCATGTTTTGACAGAACAGTCTGTGCGGATCGTCTCGAAAAACTGCTGGATCTTGTAAAGATCATTCCGGTCGATGCCTTCAAATGAAGGTGTCGACCGCGTCAACTTTGCCCGCATCGCATTCACAAACAACAGGCGGGTGGTGTCGACGAGCCGCGCAGCCTCGCTCTTGCCGTGTGTCTGCATGAGGTTGCCTGACAGGCATCCGCAGTCGGCATCGCTGTGGCTGAGGCCCGTGAGCTTGAATTTCCGGTCAAGCTGCGTCGCAATATTGCCTATGATACAAAGGCTGGTCACGCGCGATTCAAGATTGGTTTGCGTCACGGGTGTCATGAACAGGAACGCAATATAGCCAAGTCCGGCCAAGGCAACGACCAGATACGCTTTATAGATCGTCCGAAACAGCCGCATCCATCACCCTCGTTTCAGGCGAAGTCTGGACCATTGGCGTTAAGGCTGTGCTAAATTTGTAATGGTTTGCCAATCCGAGGTTCCGGCCTAGACCAGATTGAAAAAGATCGCTTTGGCAACCGCTTCGGCGCTTGTTGAAGAGTTGGTCTTCTTGCGTGCGGAACTCATGTAGGCTTCGACAGTCTTTGGCGAAAGGCCCATCTCGTGCGCCAGTCGCTGCACTGCCATGCCGCCTGCCAGATAGGCCAGGACACGTGCTTCCTGTGGAGCGAGTTTGAACTGGGTGCGGGCATAAGCGCCCCGGAATTTTTCATCGAACGCACTGAGAAGCCGGCCGATTTCCGCAGCGGTATCCTTGATGACCCGATCAAAAGTCTCCGCATTCTGTGATTTTGACCGCAATCCGAAGCCGCCGCAAATCCGTTTGCTCGACGTGAATATCGGGAAACATGCGCCGATCGTCATGTTGTATTTCTCGTCAAGCTCGATGCGCGCGCGCTCACCCTTGGTCATTTTGGGCAATGATTCCGGATCATGCCAGCGACTTACTTCGCCTGTCTCCAAGACGTGGTTGGCTGAATAGTCATTGGTCAGCGGGTTGCCCGGCAAGGCGGCCAGATAGTCTTCCGGATAGCTGGTTTTCCAAATTGCGCGCTCGATCAAGGTTTCTGGCTTTCCGCCAGAATCGCCAACCGGGTAGGCAAGATAAAAAATGCCTTCTACATCGCAATGGTCGGCAAGTACCTTTGAGAGCCAATCCCATAGAAATTCAGAATCGTCCGTTCCTGGGATGAGGCGAGGATCCAGCACGCCCGAAAAATCCTCGAAACGAAACAATCTGTTCATCGCCATTCGCCCTTTGTGGCCTGCACGCCCCCGAAGGTCGCTGCCTACAGGGATATCCCTATATTGAGGAAAAATAAACCCTGTAGTCTAAGGAGATCAATCGGTCCTTTTTGGGTCGACTTCGCGAACTTCTTGTTGCGTGCGGGAGACATCCTGCACGCATTTTTTATTGGAAGTTTTCATACAGCTTGCCCGGCCGCAAACGCACTCGACCATGCCCACTGGAAATTGTAGCCGCCAAGCCAACCAGAGACATCCACGACTTCGCCTATAAAATACAAACCCGCGACTTTTCGGGCTTCCATCGACTTCTGGTCGAGTTCATCTGTCGATATCCCGCCAAGTGTCACTTCTGCCGTCCGGTAGCCTTCCGAGCCGGAAGGCTTGATGTGCCAGCGATGGACAGCATCTGCCATGGCTTGCAGCCTCTTGTCTGACTGATCGGCCAATCGGCCGGTAACATCAGCCAGTTCGGTGACAAACTGCGCCACACCTTTTGGCAGAAATTGCGACAGGATTGTTTGCGGTTCCTGCTTGCCGTTTGTTTGCCGTGCTTCTCGCAGGAGTGGAAAGACATCCCGGCCGGGCGACAGGTCAATGGCAATCTCATCGCCCTCCCGCCAATAGCTGGAAATTTGTAAAATCGAAGGTCCGGAAAGACCGCGATGGGTGAACAGCAATGCTTCGCGGAACTTCACTTTTCCGTGATGAGCCACCGCGTCGACCGCAACACCTGCCAGGGCTTTAAGCCGGTCCAGCATGTGCGGCTCGAATGTCAGCGGCACGAGCGCAGGCCGCGTTTCGGTGACAGCAATGCCAAACTGTTCCGCGACACGGTAGCCGAACGAAGTTGCACCCATTTTCGGAATGGATTTGCCGCCGGTGGCGATCACCAGAGATTGACACTCAACAGGCCCGCTTGAAAGCCGCACAAGAAAACCGCCCTCGGTCTTGGCAATATCAAAGACCTGGGTTTCCAGCCGCAACATCACGCCTGCAGCCACCATATCATCAAGCAACATGTCGATGATCTGCTGCGCCGATCCGTCGCAAAACAGTTGGCCAAGCGTCTTTTCATGATAGGCGATGCCGCGTGCATCGACCCGCTTGATAAAATCCCGCGCTGTGAACCGTTTTAGCGCCGAAATGCAGAAATGCGGATTTTGTGAGATGAACTGTTTGGCGCTGGTATGCACATTGGTGAAATTGCACCGCCCACCACCTGAAATGCGTATCTTCTCGCCAGCCTTTTCGGCATGGTCGACAATCAAAACACTGCGACCGCGTTTGCCAGCTTCTGCTGCCGCGAACATGCCAGCAGCACCCGCGCCGATGATCAGGACGTCGAAGGATTCGGCCATCATGCCGCTTTCGCTCCGCGGACCTGATAATCCTTGATGGTGGCGAACTTGATGGCTTTCCAGCGCTCGGCCTCATAATTGAGCGAATAATTGTTCTGCGCCAGAAACACCGGGTCGCCGTCGAGATCGCGCGCCATGTCGCCGCGATGGGCTTCCATGAATTTGTGCAGGTCCATCTTGTCGTCGGCCGAAATCCAGCGGCAGATCGAGAAGCGCGACATTTCAAAACCCGTTGGCAGCGTATATTCGAGCAGCAGCCGCTGTTGAAGAACATCGAGCTGCAGTGCGCCGACGACGCCGACGATGG
>JANMEX010000203.1:0-4297 GCA_031377485.1 Phyllobacteriaceae bacterium | reverse complement strand
CGGCACTCAAGCATCGCAGATGCCACCAAACGACGCACGCCTCTTCCGAATCCTGGGCAGAGCACAGTTGCGATTGATTGGCGATTGGACTGCCAAAAGCAACAAGCCAGACCGAATTGTTCAACAGATGCCCGACACTTCCATGCAGGAGAGAATAGGTTACGGGGCTGGTGAACGCCTCCCAGTTAAGGTTTTCAGCATAGCGAACCGGGATGAACGAGCCGTAGAACAGCACTAGGAGATTGTTGTTTTCGCTCAAGAGATAGTCGCGCGTGAAATGTACGATGAAACACACGGCCAGAACCGCCAAAATGCTGGTCGGGATATTGATGGCCGGTTCGCGCTTTTGTGAGGTCTGTTCGATACTCATGGAAATCTCCAGTGGCCACCAGATACGACGCCAAACTGGTTAAAAAAATGGCCGCTCGAGGCTTTCACCCTGAGCGGCCTTTCGAGCCCCTGCTCTCCCCCGAGAACGACCCAAAATCAATTTAATGCTGCAAAGCCAACGGCTTCGTGAAGTGCATCCTATGTGCCACAGACCACCCACCAAGGCAACGTAAACTACCTGTTAACCTTAACGCGCCCCGCCCGTTGATAACCCGCCTGCCCCTCAAACTGATACTGGCATGGAACCTGCTCAACCATCATTGATGAGGCCGAACCGGAAGAGAATCATCCCGTTTTGGCACAGGACATACAGAACAGGCATGATGGGAATTCCAATGAGCAATCCGGGCACGACCGACCTCTTTCTGTATTGGAACAGAATTCGCGACGGAAATCCGGCGCCATTGCGTACACAGATCGAGCCAGTGGATATACGCGCACATTTAGCGGACACGTTCATTCTCGAACAGGGTATGCGAAAAGACGTGACGTTCCGCCTGGCGGGAACCCGCGTGTGTGCCATTTATGGACGGGAGCTAAAAAACTATGCCTTTTTGAGCCTGTTTTCGCTCGGCGACATGGGATTGATAAAACGGTTGGTAAATTCCTGCTTTGCCGAAAAGACTGTCAGCATGATCACCTTTGAGGGTATTTCCAGAAGCCGTCGCGTTCTCGGCTTTGACGCCATCTTCATGCCATTGGCCAACACGAGCGAAAGCACACGATTGTTCGGTGCGATTTTCCCGGATGAAAAACCGTATTGGCTGGGTGCTGATCCGATTGTCGAAAGCCGCGTGACGTCAGTCAGAGTGATTGATCCGGACAAGGAATTGGTCTTCCTGAATAACCGGCCGCGTGTGGACGTTCCCCCTATGGGGCCGTCGGTAGAAAATATATCTGGACCGCAAGCCATTGCGCCCGAAAATCGCGAGCATACCAAACGCTTTGGTCATCTAACCGTCATCACCGGCGGATTGTCGGAAGATATACGAAAATAGGGTATGTTGGGCCATCAACGTTACCACTTGTTAATGGAACATTTGTAACGTGAATTTGAACTCCGGGTAATTGAACCTGGTGTCGAAATGGCGAACAGAACCATGAGCGCAGCACCCTCCAGCCGATCAGAACGTCGCGACTTCCAACGCGTCCATGTCAAGCTGTACGGCCGCTACATGCTTGAAGACAGGACAGAACACCCATGTCAGGTCGTTGATATGTCACCTGGCAACTGCTCGTTCATCTCTAATCATTCAGGCGAACTCGGCGAAAAGGTCATCGCATATATCGACCACATCGGGCGCGTGGAAGGCGTGATGACGCGCACCCTGCCCGACGGCTTTGCCATGACAATCCTCGCTTCTGAGCGCAAAAAGGATAAGCTCGCGGCTCAATTGACTTGGCTAGCAAATCGGCATGAACTTGATCTGCCCGAAGATCGCCGCCACGAGCGTGTTGCGCCGCGTAACCCCATAACAGTTTTGGCCCTCAATGACGGTCGCCAATATGAATGCCGCATTGTCGATCTGTCCCTTTCTGGCGCAGCCATCGAAATTGATGTGAAGCCGGCGATCGGAACGCAGGTTACGCTGGGCACAATGCGTGGCCAGGTCGTCCGCCATTTTGATGACGGTGCAGCTGTGGAGTTTGCAGTTCTCCAGCGTGTTGAAACCCTGGATGCTGCTTTCGCAAAATAACCGTATCGTATTGCAATTGTGAAAGGCGCGGCATTGTCCGCGCCTTTTGCTTTATGGGGTCGCTCTACGTTCGTCGACAGTGCTAACTATGGTAAATAAAATATAGATCAATCTATTCAAATTATATTCAAATAAATACAAATATAACTCTAAATACAATTCAAAATCATCTCAATGTTACTTAGAATGCGCGCGCTTTATTTTGCGTGATGTCAAAACATGTCTGTCATTGTTGTTTCCAGACAGGGAACGGGACAATGAAAAACAAAATAAGATCAGGACTGTTGGCAATAGCCGCACTGCCGATCATGCTGGCGGCAGCCAATGCCGCGAGCTTCATGCCTGCGGGAATGCGCACCAGTCAGCCGATAGGTCATTATCAGTTTTGCCAGAACCATCCAACTGACTGCAAAGCCAAGACGACAAATCCGGGCGTAATGCAATTGAACCGTTCAATGTGGGGTGCTTTGCAGGACGTCAACAATACAATCAACTCAATGATTGAGCCGGTGACAGACATGGACCTTTGGGGGGTCGAAGAAAAATGGTCTTACCCGGTAAACAAGGGCGATTGCGAAGACTATGTGCTTCTCAAGAAGAAGCAACTTGAAGACCGCGGTTTTCCTGCCTCAGATCTTTTGATTACGGTTGTCCGCCAAAAAAATGGCGCGGGGCACGCCGTTCTTACGGTCCGAACTGATCGCGGGGATTTTGTGCTCGATAACCTCGAAACAAAAATCTTGCCTTGGGATGAAACGGACTACCGCTTTCTCAAACGGCAGTCAGATCGCAATGCATCACAGTGGGTTTCAGTTGATGACAACCGTCAGGTTATTGTCGGCAGCGTGAAGCAATAAAGTTTTCTCAAATACCCGGTCGAGTCCCCACCCCCGTCCCCAACGACCGGTGTACAGGAACCGGCGCTTTCCCCAGGCGCCGGTTCCGCTTTTTCAAATGAACGCCAAAACTAGATTTCTTTAAGCCCGTTCTTGAAGCGTCGACCATTTGCAACGTAATGCGTGGCAGATGCCTTGATTTTGGCTACGTCAGATTCGCTCAACGTCCGTATCGCGCGCGCTGGCGAGCCAACAATCAACCAGCCGTCCGGAAATACTTTGCCTTCAGTTACGAGGGCGCCAGCGCCTACCAACGAATTGCGCCCAATTCTTGCGCCGTTCAGTACGATTGCGCCCATGCCGACAAGAGTGTTGTCACCAACTGAACAACCATGAAGAATGGCGCGATGGCCTATCGTGCAGTTTTCACCAACAGAAAGCGGAAAGCCGGGATCTGTGTGCATGATTGTATGCTCCTGAACATTGGATCCAGTGCCTATTGAAATGGGTTCATTGTCACCGCGAATGACAACATATGGCCAAATATTGACATCCCGACCGAGCGTAACTTTGCCGATGACCATGGCACCCGGTGCAACATAGGTGCTGTCATGGTCATTATAAGACGGCCCGATGCCGTCAATTGCATAGTCGGTCATGATATTTGCCTCAAACCATTATTGGATTGAGATGCTGGGCGATTTGCCAAAGCAATTCAAGGCAAAGAATCCCGCTCGCAAGGCACCAAAGACCCGCGAACAGAATAGCTGCCGACCATGCAATGATGCCACAGCGCCCTTCTTCTTTGGCTACAGCTGCCTCCCCGACAAGAAGATATGGCCCGGCAAAGAGGACTCGCAAAAGCGATAAACCTATGCGTCCGCTATCGATAAACGGGCGATCAAGACGTGCTCGGACCTGTGCACGTCCTTCAGCGAAATTACCTGCGGCGGCAGACAAAGAAGTTCCGGCGATGAAGGCGCCAACGAGAAGTTCAACACTCATTTATACACCAAGCATTAACCATAAGCCGCGAGAGTACAGCCATGGTTATCGGTGCAACAAACATGCCGTTGCGCCTGTGCAGAATTGGCACAACGGGAGACGAACGTGGCCAACACCGGCAATGCAGACTTTATTCAGGTCGAGTCTCGTTTTTTTCACAAGGTTTTCTGGGTATTTGGCGCTCTTGTTGCGTTATCGCTTCTGATAAGCTTCGGGGGGCGGGAAATCGGCGCGCGCTTATCGATGGGCGGCCATACTGACGATGCGTCCGTTCGTGAAATTGTAATCGGCAATGATGTGCTCTCAGTATCTGAAAACCACATCCGCTATCCGGAACAGCGCCGGGATGGCATCGCAAATCGTTTAGAC
>JANMEX010000189.1:0-2549 GCA_031377485.1 Phyllobacteriaceae bacterium | reverse complement strand
TGGCACTCGACCGCGGTGGAAGCTGCGTGGGAATCGCGTATCGCTTGCAACCCGGCGATAATCACAGACAGATCGTCAGGCTGCTTGATCGGGAAATCGATGCAAATCCACCAACTAACGTGCCTCGATGGATAGAGGTTTCAACGACAGAAGGTCGACTGAAAGCGCTCGCCTTCATCGCTTTGCGCAGTGGGGATGCCTACGCTGGAAAGAGGCCTCTATCCGAAGTTGCTAGCGTTCTTTCCCGAGCCGCAGGGCACTGGGGGTCGGCCGCGCAGTATGCGTTCAACACCATCAGCAAACTCGAAGAACATCAAATTCGCGATCGCAACCTGTGGCAGATCCAAAAGTTGATGGCTGCCGAAATCCATTCACGTGTCCCGTAGCGCAGATCGATCTGCTGCTTGCCGACCGGCGTCGCCGATGTTCAAACACACAGGCCTTCATGTCGAAATGTCGTGGATTCTGGAGAGCCACGGCACTCAGTCCTTTATCAAAATGTTCCCGATGCTGACGCTTGCGCTTGCGCAAGGAGGCGTATGCCTCATTGATGAGTTTGACGCATCGATTCATCCGCTCGTGCTACCTGAACTCATCGGCTGGTTTTACGATCGTGAAGACCGCAATCAGTACGACGCACAACTTTGGTTTACTTGCCACTCCGTATCTTTGCTCAACGACCTCTCAAAAGAGGAAGTCATCATTGCCGAAAAGGACCGTAAAGGACGGACGCACGCCCATAGCCTCATGGACGTGAAGGTCCGTCGCGATGAAAATCTGTACCGCAAATATCTAAGCGGTGCCTATGGCGGCGTTCCCCAAATCGGATGAAAATGCGCCGCCCCTTCATCCCCCAGCGCAAGCCGATCTTCATCGGTTGCGAAGGCGAGTCCGAGCAAGGCTATGCGGGTTTCGTGCAAGACCTCATCCATGAGGCCGGCCTCCATGTTCATCGCAATATCGAGGTATTGAGAGCCGGCGACCCGCTCGCTCGGATCGAACTCGCCATCCGTAAACTGGCCCAGCTTCACAAAACGCGCGGGGCGTTTACCGACGGGTTCGTGTTCCTCGACACTGATAAATTGGCGCTCTCAGCCGATCGTGCAATCCGAGTGCGCCAGTTAGCCGACCAAAACAACATTCGAGTCGTCTGGCAGGAACCATGCTTCGAGGCTGTCCTACTGCGGCATTTTGTTGGACGCGCCACCCACAGGCCGCCGACCAATCAGGCAACGCAGGTCGCCATTCGTCAGGAATGGCCTCAATATGAAAAGCCTATGAGTCGCGTCGAACTGGCGCGCGCTATAGACCGCGACGCCGTTGCACGGGCCGCGGGCGTGGAGGACGATCTGATGAACTTGCTCCGCTGCATCGGCCTGATGCCGCCCGAGAACGAATGAGAATCCACTACATCGACTCGTTCGATCGCAAAATCATCATCGACAACCCGCATCCTCATTGGTTGAGACCGAGTGCATGGTAAAAGGCACCGAGCAAAAGGTATTCAGTCTTATGTTCCATTCTGACGACGAGCAGGGTGTTGATAGCAAGCAGGCCTAAGTTGGCTTTCCAAGCTGGCAGCGCTCTTTCTCCTTCGACGATCAAACATCGGCACGCCTTGTCTAGCGGCAAAATAACGTCGAAGCAGAATCGGATTGAAAACTGCTCAGGCTTAACTGGCCAGGTCCAGCTGTCGCACACTACCCAAATGTACGTCCGTCTCTGGCACCAAAATTTGATTTGAGCACGTCCGAGACAGTCCAAAAAATCCCAGAAAGCCCGCGAAAGCGGGCATTTTTTATGGTTTTCTGTCCAATAAGGTTCAGAGGTGTTTGGTGGCATCCGGCCCATGTGTTGGCATAATGGTTAGCGTATGCTCCAAATACCAAAGGGGCATGGTTCCGCGACATTACGACGGCGCCGATGGTCCTGAACGCCATGCGCCGCTGGAAACTGAGCTGCCCGAAAAGCGAATTGGGGCTGGTCTTCTTCGCGCCGCTGGTGCCAGCGAAAAGTGATGGAACGAAGTGCTATCGGACACGTTGGTGTGACGAGGGACAAAACCACTCGGAGTAGTACAATGAACGTATTTGTTAAAAGCGCCATGTTGGCGACGATGGTAATTGCCGCAGGGAGCATGGCTCAAGCAGCTTCTAAAAAGGCCGACGCAGCGGGTCAGGACCGGACTTGTCTAGTAACCACTAAGACAGCTGGCAGTTTCAACGACGCCGACGTCGTAAGCACCAAGTGGCTGCCACGAAAGGCCGCTGAGGCTCAGGCTAGCAAGGATCCAACTATGGTCCGCATATTCGATTACGAACAGGATCCGCTGGTGATAAATGGCACCTATGCGTCTGCCGAAGACCTTTGCAATAAGCACTTCAACTAGGTCAGCCAATCAGCCCGCCGCCGCAGTCTCTGGCGGCGGGTTCCTTATCGGCGGCCAGATTAGCCAGTCTCCCGGTGGTCGGCTACTAGTCGGAGAGATCTACAGCCCGACGGCAAAAGTATTATGTCGTTGCTAGGTGTTCAGTCCCGGCATCTGGTGG
>JANMEX010000169.1:0-12671 GCA_031377485.1 Phyllobacteriaceae bacterium | reverse complement strand
CGGGTGCGGGAATTCAGACGCACCATCCATTCCTGAAAGCGCTGCCTTCACCATGTCAATCCACGTGGGAACAGAAGAGGTTTTCAAACCGCCATAACCACATACAATCAACACGTCTTCCGATCGGGTCATGCCGACGTAAAGCAGGCGCGTGTATTCCGCCAGCTGCGCTTCAGTGAGCGAGGCGCGAACGCCTTCAATGGCCGAGTTGCGATACTCCTTGTTTGGCACCCAGACGAAGCCGTCCACACTTTGATTTCCAATCGTGACGGGTAGAGCCAAAAGTGGCGCTTCAAGATGTCCACCAGCCGGTCTTGATCCGGGGTCGACCAGAAATACGTAAGGCGACTCCAAGCCCTTGGCACCATGAACTGTCATGATGCGAACCTCATCACGCCCTGCGCTCGCCTCGCGTTTGATTTCCGGTGCTGCATCGGCAAGTGTTTCGACAAAGGTCTGCAACCCGTGAAGGCCTGCTTTTTCCGAAGCCAAAGCAAAGGACAGAAATTCATCAATGATGTCCGAAGCCTCTTCGCCCAACCGGCCAATCAACTTTGCCCGTACACCATCTCGCCCGAGCACTCGTGCAAAAAATTCATAGACCGGAACAAAGTCGGCTTCGCTGCGCCATCGATCCAGGTCGACCACAATGGCGGCAAGGCGGTCGTCACTCTTGGCCCGCTGGCGGAGCCTGTCGAGAAGCGAAATTCTCCCGTTGCGCCGCGCTGAAAGCATGGTCAGTTCATCATCGCTCAACCCGAAAACCGGGCTGCGCAAGAGCGCTGCAAGCGAAAGATCATCATCAGGCTGGAGCGTGACCCGCGCAATTGCCATGAGGTCAAGCGTTGCGATATGCGATGTCAACACAAGGCGATCAGCCCCGGCGACCGGGACCTTGCGGTCCTTCAATTCCTTGGAAAGTGCATGAATGAACAAATCCCGTTTGCGCACCAGAACAAGGATATCTCCGGCCCGGACAATCTTGCCTGTTGCCGGATTTCGTTCTTTGCCAATCATGGCATCAATTGTCTTTGCCACGTCAGCCGCAAGCTGAACTGCCGGCGCGGTAGCGTGATCGACGGGCTTGATCCAGTCTTCTTCCGTTTCGTTTGGCGCAGCCCGGATGGAATTCCAAACCTCAACCCGCCCATGCTGGTTTTGCCGGGTTGTCGTGTGGGGAATATAGGAGCTGCCGCCCACAAGGCCTGGCTGTTCCGGCCCCGTATCAAACACAAGATCAACTGCGCTCAAAACCTCTTGGGTTGACCGGAAAGACATGGGGAATTTGACCGAAGCGAAAGGCAGGTCGGCGTTGATGACTGTTTTGCCCCTTTCCCGCCCTGTCGCGGCAAACACTTCCGGCCGTGCACCCTGAAACGAATAGATTGACTGTTTTTCATCCCCGACCACGAACAAGGTGCGCCGCTGACGCGCAGCAGTTTCGCCGGCGAAAAAATCTGATGTCAACGTGTTGACGATATCCCATTGGCGCTGACTGGTATCTTGTGCCTCGTCAACGAGCACATGGTCAATGCCCTGATCGAGCTTGAATTGTACCCAGCTCGCAGCCAGATCCCGGTTCAACAGCCGCTGCGTTGCTTCGATCAGATCATCATAATCAAGAAAGCCACCGGCACGCTTCATGTTCCGGTGAATTTCAATCAGCCGGGCAAGCAAAACATAGGCGGATCGGGAAACATCCAGCATGGCGCGCCGCGCCAATGCATCTCTGGCCTCGACAATTTGCGCGACTGCCAATTCGAACCGCATTTCAAAGTCCGGGGCGATGGACGTGAACGGGTCTTTTGCAAATGACGAAGCCTTGCGCGGATCGCCATCTGCCTTCAGGAATATTTCCTTCAAGATCAACAGCCGTTCTTCCGGATCGGTAGTCAGCAATGCGCTGGCAAGCTGATCACCAAAAGCGCGAATTGTTTTCAATTTTGCGCCCGGCGCCGCTTGGCACAGATTGCGAAGCAAATCTTCCGGCAGGGCCTTCAGCGGCCAAACTCCCGACAGGATACCGGGCCGCGTCTGACCGGGTGAAAGCCTCGCCATCGCCTCCAACATGCCGGCATTAAATGTGCCTTTTTGGAAGGCATCGAGAAACACTTGCAACGCGCCGCGCTGGGGCCCGGAGAGCGCAGTGTCATAAAGCCTGTCGAGCCCGTCATCTCCCGCAGCATCAAGGGCTGCCTCAAACGCGCTTGTCAACGTCTCGTCTCCGCCGCGCTGTGCTTCGATCACCAAACGGCGCTTGGCCTCGCGCCGGTAAAGCGCGTCTGTGTCATCATCCAGCAACTCGAAATGCCCGGCGATGTTTGCTTCCAGCGGAAATCGCTTCAACACGGTGGTGCAAAAAGCGTGAATAGTCTGGATCTGCAAACCGCCCGGTGTTTCGAGTGCCTGGGCAAAAAGGCTGCGCGCCTTTCTAAGATAGGCGGCATCAGGCGTCTTGCCGTCAATCTCGAGTATCGAGGCTTCCAGTTCGGCATCATCAAGCACTGTCCATGCAGACAGGCGCTCGAACACGCGGTTGACCATCTGCGCTGCGGCAGTCTTGGTGTAGGTCAGGCAAAGAATGCGTGAAGGCTCAACGCCTTTGAGCAAAAGCCGGATAACGCGCTGCGACAGGACATGGGTCTTGCCCGAGCCCGCGTTTGCTGAAACCCAGACAGTCGTATCGGGATCTGATGCCAGTGCCTGGCCCCGCCGCGTGGTCTCATCAACCGTGATGGATTTCTTCTTCATGACGAAGCATCCCCCGTCTCGTCTGCGCCGGACGACCATTCCTGCACTCGGGCCAGATGGTCATAGTCTCCGTCGAAGGCGCTTTTGAACGGCGCCCTGCGCGAGAGGTAGCCATGCTCAAGAACCAGGTAATAGCACACCAGTTCGGTCAACTTCAGCCATGCCCGTTCTCCAAGTGCGGATGCGTCATCGCCGGCACTGTTATCCTTGGTGGACAGAACAGACTCTGGTTTTACAGCACCATTTGCTTTCAGGCGCACATAGAGCAAATCATTTGCCGATACCGCCTTGCCACTGAAAAATCCGCCTCGCGCCATCAACGCCGCTTCCAGTGCCAGTTGCGGAGCAAGCAGTTGATATGCCTGCTTGAGTGACGGGGTGTTGCCTGTCTTGTAATCAATGATATCGGCCATGCCGGAGTGCAGCAAATCGATACGGTCGGCCCGCCCGCCCAGCGTTACGCCTGTATCACTGATCGCAATTTTGGCTGATTGAAGTTCAACGCCATATGACGCGACTGTTCCAGCCCGTTCGGTTTCGAATGTGATGAAATCTTGAACCATCCTCTCAAATCGCCGCCACCACAGCGCCTCGGTTTCTGGCGGCAGTGCTTCTTCGGCAAAGAGCCGCTTGCCAACCGCGGTAAGCTCTTGCGCCGTTCCCGGCACAGACTTTCGATCGCGAACAAACACTTCCGCGATCGTGTGAAACAGGTGCCCTCGTTCCAGCACATCAGGATTGCGCAGCAAATCCTGAAGCGGCTCCAATCCAAGGATGCGTTTTGCATGGATAGCGTATGGATCGCGGATGAGCTTTTCAATTTCGGTGACACTGAAACGTGCTGGCCTTAGGTCAAGCGGCGGTTTTGGATTGGGACGCTTGGCAAGGTCTGATTTTCGGCCAAGATCAAGGCCGCGTGCCCATGCCAGATAGGGTTCGGCCCGTGTGTGCATGGCCTTGGTTCTGACTTCACCCAGCACCGCGTGCAGGCGCTGCAGCCAGCGAGACGGCACGGAAGGTGCACCTTCAATGCGGGCAGCGCGAGACAGGATCACGCGCTTTGCACCGAGAAACATCTGGAAATCATGCGCAGCAAGACCGACACGCCGTTCCGGTGGCGCAATGCCAATGCTGCTTTTCATGCCGCGCGACAGGAACGGATCATCGGCCGGGCGTGCAGGCCAGCTTTTCTCGTTGAGGCCGCCCAGAATAACGGTTTTGACCTCCTGAAGGCGCGCTTCTAGTGCACCCCATATAAACACGCGCGGGTCCGAACCAAGGCGCGGCTTGACGGACAGGCCGTGCGTCAGCGCACGGTAAACCGACGGCCATTCGCTGGCGTTGAAAGAATAGCTGTCCGACACGCTGACGAGCGCCCGCAAATGCTTGGCAAAAGCCTCGCCCGCCTCGCTGTCATAAAGTGCCTTGACGCTGCCTCCAGCGTCTCTGCCCAGCGCTTCAAAGGCAGCGACACTGGCACTGCATGCCACTCCCACAATGATGTCCTTGGTTTCACGCAAATCGATCAAAGGCTGCAACGCGGTGCCAAGCGCCATACCGATATCGGCAGCAAGCTCGATGTCTTCCGGTTCATACCGGTCGGTCCAGCGCTGTTGATGCGGATCATCGGATGTACCCGGGCTCGCGACAAGTTGTAGAATGCTCGTGATATCCAACGGCACGACGGTGCCACGCATCGCGATAATTTCCAGCACCTCCGCGCCGCGCCGCGCGGTTTTCGGTTCCATGCCCAGTGCGATCAACGGATGCTTGAGCAGTGCCAAAAAACGCGCTGGATCAGGTGTGTCAAAAACCACGTCCAGCATCATTTGAAACAAGGCTGCCGGCGGCGTTTGATCAAGCGGCGTGCCACCGGAATCATCTGCCTTGATGCCGAAGCGCTCAAGTTCCGCACTGACACGGCGGGCAAGTGTGCGGTCGGTGGTGACCAGCGCTGCGGGGAATGCCTTGTTTTCGACTGCCTCACGGAGCGCGACCGCGATTGACAAAGCCTCAAGGCTTTCCGACGGCGCGACGATTTCGCAAACCTCGTCGAAACCCGAGCTGATATCAAGGTCACGCATCTTCGACCAAAGATGCGTCACATCGGCGGGCATCAAGGCGGCGGAAATGACTTTGCCGCGTGCCATGAGCGTATCGGACACATCTCCGATTTCGATCACATCGCTGCGCAAAGCCATGAATTTTTTCAGCAGACTTTTCAAACCGAATTGCGGATGACCGACGACAGAGGGAGTCTCGTCTTGTTGGTCGAGCGTGTCCCAGGCTTCATCGGGCAGATCAAAGTCCAGCCCCGGCAAGATCACCGCGCCCTGCGGAAGCCGGGCTATAACTTCAAGCAGTTCAGCCGTGGCCGGAACTGACCCCGTTGAACCCGCTGCAATCACCGGTCCTGTCGAGCCATTGCTTGCAAGCCGCGCTGTCTCGGCCCTCAGGATCTGATTGCGGTGCGTAGCCGGATCACTAAAGCCTTCCTGCTGTAGAAAGTCCGGCCAATGACGAACGACAATCTCCATGAAACTCAGCGTCAACTGCCACCAACCGGCAAGTGCTTCGCTCACAATCGCATTCAGCTTTTGCCAGTCGCCGCCTTCGCGCTCGACCTCATCCATCAGGCTCGCAAGATCGCGCGCCAGCCAGACGGCGTCGGCGCTGGTGGAGGGGAGCACCATCGGGTCTTCGCCGAACAATTCGCGCACGGCACCTGGAATTTGGCCTGCCCATTGGCGCACCAGTCGCGCCAGTTGCAAAATGCGTTCTTCTTTGCCGATCGGCTCATCCAAAGACAGGCTCTCGCCGGTCTCGTCAAAAAAACCGAGATCTTCGTCAAACTCTCCAAGCGGCTTGATGACTGGCAGAATTGAGGCACCCGATGCATTGCGCCTGGCAAATTCCGAGCGCAAGGCGCGTGCCGCGCGCCGGGTCGGCACGTAGATGGTTACGGTAGAAAGCGCCAGCGGATCGCCATTGTCCTTGAACCCTTCGACAAGCGTGCCATCGCAGAGCGCATCCACCAGTGTCTTTAGAAACGGCGCTCCGGGCGCAATGGAGAACACATTGGCGCGGGTGCGAAGGTTCATGCCGGAACCTTATGGCGGGCAACAACAGCTTCCGCAGGGGCAAGTGCTTCAGGCGTTCCAACCGTCAGCCACTGCCCTTGCATAGGCAGACCAAAAAGTCGGCCAACGCCGATTGCAACATTGAACTCGCGGTTCAGCGAATGGGCGTCGTCTTGAGCACCGGCGAAGATACGTGGATGCAAAATCCCGGCTCCGGCATAGATGTATCCCTTGCCAGCGCCTTGCACAAAACGGGCGATACGGCCTGTGCTGTCAATCGTGAAATCGCTTTTGTCGCCGTGGCCGGTTGCTTGTTCGTGTGTTGCCAACATCAAAAGAATATCCATCCGGGATGGATCGAAGGCTTTGGCAAGTTGCAACAGGTTAGGCTCCCCGTCATCGAGCCAGAATGTATCAGAGTTGACAAGGTAAAATGGATCGTCGCCGAGCAGCGGAAGCGCCTTGATGATGCCGCCACCAGATTCCAGGAGCACATCACGTTCATCCGAAATCTGGATGGAGGGGTGCGAACGTCCTGCAAGATATGTCTCCAATTGATCAGCCAGATAATGCACATTGACCACAGCGTTTGCGACACCCGCGTCCGCAAGGCTGTCCAACCCCCAGTCAATCAATGGTTTTCCCGCCACCCGAACCATGGGTTTGGGAATGGTGTCGGTGATAGGGCGCATGCGCTTGCCCAGACCTGCGCCAAGGACCATCGCGGTGTGGGGTACAATGAATTTCTCGGTCAAATCGAATCACTCTGCAGCGGGTAACTACAATCCCATATCAGCATAGAATGCCGAAAGCCGCGCAAGTCCTGCAACCTTTAATGTGCGCGATACATAGGCTTCGATGCGCGGCAGATGTGCAAGATAAGAAGGCTTGCCATCGCGTTGGTCAAGCCGGATGAATATGCCCAGAATCTTGGTATTGCGCTGCAGCGCCATGATTGCAAATTCGCGGCGAAGCTGGTCGGTGTTCATGGCACCGTGCGTATCGCGCCGTGCAACATAAGCTTCGAAAATCGCTGTTTCTATCTCAGGCGGAATGGTCACCCGGGCGTCCTGCGCCAGTGACGCAAGATCATAAGCGTTGGGTCCCCAAAGCGCATCCTGAAAATCCAGGACGCCGATCCGCTTCCGGCCATCATGTTCCGGTCGCCAGATCAGGTTCGGCGAATGATAATCGCGCAACAGAAGGCCAAAACGGCCTTGATCGAGCGATGCGAACAATTCGTCCCAAGCGGCAATGAATTCGGCTCTCTCGTGTTCACTTGCCTGACGTCCAAGCCGATATGGCAAATACCAGTCGAGCGTCAAAAGCGTTTCGATCATCAGCGCATCGCGATCAAAGATCGGTATGTGCCAATCAAAGTCGCCGGTTTTGATATCCTGCGTTATTCCACACGCGTGAATGTCCGACAGAAGCCCGGCTGCCTCGCAGTAGCGCTCAAGGATCGGCGTTCCTTTGTCTGAAAGGAATGAACCTGTTCCCAGATGCTCCAGAAGCAGGAAATTTTCATTTAGATCTCGTGCAAGAATGGCAGGTGTCGCAAACCCTTTGGCACCCAGAGCCTCGCCGATGGCAATGAAAGGGTGGACCGTCGGGTTGGTGGTATGGGCCACGTCGCGATATGGCTTGCCGTTCCAGACCGGTGGTCCTGCTGGTGCGGCCCGCTGGTCCATAACAACGAGATCGTGGCCCTGCGCGTCGGCCACCAGTTCATATATTCTTGCAGAAGCATCGCCAACGAAAGGGCGGCGCAGCGTCATTGGCAATTCGGCATTGGCGAGAAAGCCGCGCAAGGCAAGCGAACGGCGTATGCGCGCCTCAGCAGACTCGTCCGCGAAGATGCAGGCTGTGCGCCCCGCCCCTTTGTGCATGATTTCGATGCGGATAACTTTGTTCGGAAGCTGATTGCCAGCCCGTTCTGGCCATTCGACCAAGGCAACGCCGTCATCCAGCGCCTCATCCAGCCCGAGCTCGTCCATCTCTGACGGATCACCAAGCCGGTAAAAATCAAAATGCGAAACGGGCAGCGGCAACTCATAGGCCTGCACCAAAGTAAAGGTCGGGCTCGGAACTTCGAGATAAGGATCGCCCGCAAGCGAGCGGATCAGCGCTCGCGCCAATGTTGTCTTGCCTGCGCCAAGATCGCCGGAGAGGGCAATCAGATCGCCTTTGACGATGGCCCGGGCGAGATCATTGCCCAAAAGGTTGGTGGCGGTCTCATCGGCGAGGTCAACGGTGATTGCCGCCATGGTCTATTCGGCTGCCGCCTGAAAGGCCGTCGGGTCCGCCGGGAAACGGCATTCGACCTGCGTGCCTTCACCAGGTTTGGAGTGGATGGTGACCTTGCCATGATGCAGTTCAACCAGGCCTTTGACGATCGACAGGCCAAGGCCCGTGCCGCCGCGCTTGCCACTGGCACCATGAGCGACAAAACGGTCAAACACGGAGGTGAGAATATCGGCAGGAATGCCCGGCCCCTGGTCGTGCACGCTGATGACAACCTGCCCGCCTTCGCGCCGTGACGCCAAGGTAATGGTCGAACCTTCCGGCGCATGGTTGACGGAATTGCTCAAGAGGTTGCCGATCACTTGTCGAAGCCGCTGCGCATCGGCACGAAAGCGTGAGGCATCCATCCCTGCGTTCAGTTTGAGTGTTACACCAGCTTCGGCAAACCGGCTGGCGTTTGCCTGTTGGATGTTTTCGAACAGTGACGGCACGTCGATGTCCGAAATGTCGAGATCCATAATGCCGGCATCAACGGTGGCAAGATCCAGAATATCGTTGACCGTTGTCAAAAGAACGGACGAAGAGACGGCGATATGGTCGAGATAGTCGCGCTGGCGCTCGCTCAAGGGACCGGTGGACGGTTGCTGCAAAAGTTCGGTAAAGCCGATGATATTGGTCAGCGGCGAACGCAGTTCGTAGGAAACATGTTGGATGAAATCATTTTTCAGCATGTCCGCGCGTTGCAACGCGTCATTCTTGTCTTTCAGCGCCCGCTCCACACGCGCAGAGTCTGTCACATCGACAAAGGTCAGCATTGTTTGGCCCTTGGGCAGCGGAACCTGAGCAAAGGCGAGTATGGCCCCGGAGGTGAGCTCTATCTGGCCTTGGCGCGATTCCCGTGCATCGTCAAAGCCTGTGGCGATGCCGACGAACGTGTCCCATTCGCGATTTTGAACCATGTCCTTGCACGCGGCGCGGATGGCCGAAATGTGTACGCCCACCTGCGCCATTTCGCTTGGCAGGTTCCATAAAGCTGCAAATGACGGGTTGGAAAGACGCACTTTGCCGTCAGAGCCGAACACGGCAACACCCTCGGCCAGATTATCAAGCGTTTCGCCTTGCACCCGGATCAATGTGTTGTAGCGCGATTCCAGATCGAACTTTTCCGTCATGTTTTCGAACACGACGATGGCGCCGCCCTTGGGCTGTGGGTTGGCCAGAACACGCAAGGTCTTTCCGTCCGGCAAATGCCACCAATCTTCGCCGCCCTCCGGTGCCCGGTAAACGCCGAGCACCTGCTCACGCCACCGCCGCCATTCCGGCTGTTCGGGCAATTTGCCGTCAGAACGCAACCGGTCGAGAATGAGACCATGTTCTGGTGCCGATTCCAGGAAAGGAATGTCGAGGCCCCAGAGTTTTTGGAAGGCGTTGTTGAATGATCGCAGTTTCTGGTTTGAATCAAAGATGGCGACCGCAGTGGTCAATTGGTTCAGCGTGTCCGACTGGCTGCGCAGTGTCCGCTCATATTCTTCCTTGAGCGAATCCATTTCCGAAACATCGCGTGCAATGCCCACTGTTCCGGCCGGAGTGGCAACGTCAATGACGTCAAATACCTTGCGGTCGCCCTCGACCACTGTTGCCACGCGGTCTTCAAAGAACCCACCCTGCAGCCGCTTGCGTTCGATCATCTCCCGGGCCTGCGTGCCGAACAGTTCGCCGATTGACCGGGATGATGATGGCAACGTGCCCCTGGGGCTTGCGTCTTTGATCAGGATTGCCTGGTAGGCCTTGTTGGCCCACTGCAGCTCCCCATTGGCTTCACGCCGCCAGACCGGGAAAGGAAGGGATTCAAGCAGGGCAGAAAACAATCCATTTGCATTTTGCAAGTCCTGCGCATCCTGGCGGAGCCGGGCAACCTGCGCCTGCAGATCGCTCAATCCAAGAAACCGGACATAGGCAGTGGTTCCAGTCCGGCGGCCTTGAACATCAAGCAACTGGCCGGTGATGGTTTCGCAATGCATTTCAAATGCCGTACCGCGTTCGCGCAGCGAGGCGACGGCGCGATCGAGTTGGGCTGCAGATTGCGGGGCCAGCCATCGTCCGAATGCCAGAAAATGCCCGCGGTCCTGCGGCACGCCGCTTGAGGCCGGCATGGAGCCGATAACATCGGGCTTGGCAACGCGTGTATCCCAGATGATGATCCGCGCATCGCGGCTGGCAAGGAGCGCATCGGAACGTTCGATGGAAGCGGTCAGGTCGGCGACGCGGCTGCGCAGGGACTGGTTTTCACCCGCCACCTTGCCGCGCTCGCGGATCAGCCACACGGCCGACAAAAGTGCCGCGCCCATTGCGCCGAGAAACATTGATATTTCGATCACTTGCAGTGACGTCATCGGGCCGGACAAAGCACCAAACAATCCGCCGTCTTGCGCATGGGCAAAACCGGTTCCTGCAAGAATGGTCGTGCCGGCAAGGCACGTGCGCAACGGCTTGGCCGCAGCTGCAAATCGCGTCCGCACTTGTTCTACCCCGCCACACCCGTCCTGCCTTAAATCCACAGAGGCATCGGGTTCAAACTTCAAATTGGGGAATTCCCCTGGCATATCCGGTCATCTCCGCTGCTTGCTTCAATGGACCGCCCTGTCACGCCGCTCTCTGTTCTGCCCTGAAAAAGCAGCCGGAATGGTCGCGAATCACTGCACCATAAACGTTAGGCGAATCGCCGTGAAGCCTTTGCGTGCACAAAATAAAACCCGCGCCAGAGTCAAGTGGCGCGGGTTCAATATCTTGTGGGTAGTTTAGAAAAACTTAATAGCGGTAGTGGTTCGACTTGAACGGACCCTGCTGTTGAACGCCGATATAAGCGGCTTGCTCATCAGAAAGCGTGGTCAGGCGCACGCCAAGCTTGCCAAGATGCAGACGGGCGACCTTTTCATCAAGGTGCTTGGGCAAGACATAGACCTGATTGGTGTATTTGTCGCCGTGCGCGTAAAGTTCGATCTGTGCCAGAACCTGGTTGGAGAACGACGCTGACATCACGAAAGAAGGATGGCCGGTGGCGTTGCCGAGATTGAGGAGACGGCCTTCTGACAGAAGGATCATCCGCTTGCCGCCCGGGAACTCGATCATGTCGACCTGCGGCTTGACGTTGGTCCACTTGAAGTTCTTGAGCGCAGTGACCTGAATTTCATTGTCGAAATGGCCGATGTTGCCGACAATCGCCATGTCCTTGAACATGCGCATGTGTTCGATCGTCACGACGTCCTTGTTGCCGGTCGTGGTGATGATGATGTCAGCCTGCGGCGCAGCCTCTTCAAGCGTCAAGACTTCGAAACCGTCCATGGCTGCCTGCAATGCGCAGATCGGGTCCACTTCGGTGACCTTGACGCGAGCGCCCGCACCCTGCAGCGAGGCGGCGGAGCCTTTGCCGACATCGCCATAACCGCAAACTACGGCGACCTTGCCGGCCATCATCACATCGGTGCCGCGGCGGATGCCGTCACCCAATGATTCCTTGCAGCCGTACTTGTTGTCGAACTTCGACTTGGTGACCGAGTCATTGACGTTGATTGCCGGGAACGGCAGCAGGCCCTTGGCGTGCAACTGGTAAAGACGGTTGACGCCGGTGGTGGTTTCTTCGGTCACACCCTTGATGGCATCACGCTGCTTGGTGAAAAAGCCCGGGGTTGCCGCCATGCGCTTCTTGATCTGCGCGAACAAAATCTCTTCTTCTTCCGAAGACGGATTGACCAGAATGTTTTCGCCCGCTTCAGCGCGTGCGCCGAGCAGGATGTACATGGTGGCATCGCCGCCATCATCGAGGATCATGTTGGTAAGACCACCATCAGTCCACTGGAAAATCCGGTCGGTATAATCCCAATATTCCGTCAGGCTCTCGCCTTTGACGGCAAATACGGGCGTTCCAGTCGCGGCAATCGCGGCGGCAGCATGGTCCTGTGTCGAGAAAATGTTGCACGAAGCCCAGCGCACGTCCGCTCCGAGAACCTTCAATGTTTCAATCAGCACGGCGGTCTGAATGGTCATGTGAAGCGAGCCGGTGATGCGCGCGCCCTTCAGCGGCTTGGTCTCGCCAAACTCCTCACGGCAAGCCATCAGGCCGGGCATTTCGGTCTCGGCAATATCCAGTTCTTTGCGACCCCAGTCAGCGAGCTTGATATCGGCGATCACGTAATCATTGTTTGCGGTCATGTTATTCTCCGGGAGTTTTGGCGGCGGGGCAGATTGCCCGAGGTTTCGTCCGTCTGTGAATTTGGGAGCGCTCATACCAGAGATGAGGTCAGCGATCAACATGACATAAAGAAATCTTTATGTGGGCATGTCTTTGGGGTTAATGGCGACTGCAATTTTTCAAGGTTCCGCACCGCCTGCACCACGTCACGCCCCGTGGCGAGCGTGATTATCCGGCAGCACGCCCGGTTTCGCGTCTGGCTATTGTCAAAGAGCCCTCAACGAATTGAGGTTGGGAAACAGGGTGCGTGGTCCTGCCTCTGTAATTTTAAGTATGTGACATCGCCACACACCCTGTCCGGTGGGTTTGCGCTGACAATGCCGGTTGATGCGCCTTAGACCGCTCTC
>JANMEX010000142.1:0-10786 GCA_031377485.1 Phyllobacteriaceae bacterium | reverse complement strand
GGCCGGGAGTTCCGGCGCCGGTAAAGCTGATGCGGTTCGCGCCCATATTCACTGAGGACGTCAGAATTTCAACCTTATCGACACCTTCGGTCAGTTCCAGACGAACAACCCCGGCTCCGCCAAAACGTACATCCCTTTTGGAGGTCCAGGCAAACTCATCGATTTCGTTTTCAATCACGATCCTGTTCTTGTTGGAAATTCGACTTCCAGAAAACTCCACTTTCCCGGCGGCACCGACTTTAAATCTAAATCCGCCCAAGTCCGCATTCGCCAATGGTGTCCCAAAGGAAAGACCTGCAACCGTGAAAACATATTGGGAAGCGCCCGATATAACGCCCTCGATCGCCAATTTTTTGCCAGCAAAATCGAGGGTTCCAGTGATCGATAATGCGTCGTTGGTCTCTGAAACTA
This sequence comes from Phyllobacteriaceae bacterium, assembly GCA_031377485.1. Classification (GTDB taxonomy): domain Bacteria; phylum Pseudomonadota; class Alphaproteobacteria; order Rhizobiales; family Rhizobiaceae; genus JANMEX01. The sequence goes on along the minus strand of JANMEX010000142.1, from coordinate 10,375 downwards.
TTTTCAGTTCTGCAAAAGAAGGGAAAACAGCAGCACTGTTGTGCACAGAGAAACTGATGTTCTTTAAAATTATGATGTCAGCATTGCGAGCATTGAGCTGCAAACGAAGCTGCTCGACCAACTTGGCAATTTCTAGCGGCAACTTTGCCGGAGAATATATGCCGTTTGCGTTCTTGAAGCGATCCCAAATCAACACGTTCCGCGCGTCCGGAAAATCGAGATGAACACCATCGGCTTCGAATGTGCCAACATCCAGCGCTCCGGCAAGGAGTCTTGTTGTCTTGAGACCGATTCGAACTTCGCTGGCGGTCCCGGAAAGGCCAGACGTAGCAGTACCGCTAATTGCAAGATTATTTGCCTGAAAAGCCAAGTTGCCTGTCGAATCCAATGAGAGTTTGGCGGTTTCCAAGCCTGTCCGCAGATTGGGGCCTGCCATCGACTGAATTAGATTTTCTGTCGTTCGAGAAAAATAATTGCTGGAAAAACCAAAAATTGCCAGCCAGCCAACCATTCCGACAAAAATCAAACTGGAAACGACAAACACCCAGAATAAAAATTTCGACAATGCACGAAAAAGCTTCACCCCTTTCGCTGCCGCGAAATGATATGCATTTGCCGACGGCAATTGGCCGAGGACGTGCCGGTCTTTTTTGGAAAACCGGATTTTTTCATGTACCGTTTCTTCGTCTGCCAATAGCGTCCTCAAAATGGAATCGTATGTCGACGCACCCGATGCGCGTCCTATCTACTCTGTTAGATGATGAATAACTTCAAAGAAAGGCAATGACATGTCGCTGGAAATTGGTAATGCCGCCCCGGATTTCACCCTGCCCGACGAGACCGGCCAGAATGTCTCGCTTTCTTCCTTCAAGGACAAGAAAATCGTCCTGTATTTTTACCCCAAGGACGACACAAGCGGTTGCACAATTGAGGCCAAAGACTTCTCTTGCCTCGTCGATGAGTTCGCCAAGGAAGGCGCTGCGATAGTTGGTATTTCGCCAGACAGCTCGAAATCACATGTGAAATTCCGCACAAAGCACGATTTGAATATCAGCCTCCTGGCTGATGAGGAAAAAACGGCTATTCAGGCATATGGGGTCTGGATGGAAAAAAGCATGTATGGCCGCAAATACATGGGTGTTGAACGCTCCACGTTTCTAATTGGAAAAGACGGAAAAATAGAAGCCGCGTGGAAAGGTGTAAAAGTGCCTGGGCATGCGGAAGCTGTGCTGGATACTGTCAGGAAGTCCAAATAATTCAGAATATCGCCACGTGAACGCTTGCCTGAAAAAGAGATTGTTAACCATAACAGTCTTAAATTGAGGGAAGCGGTAAGTAAGTGTGGTGATTGTGCGATGTCGGCAAATCGTCTTGGAAGTTCAGGTGCCCAACCGGTATTTGGCAAAAGGCGAGAGCCTCATACAATCATTATCGCCCACGGCGACAATGTCAGCCATTTCACAATAAAACCTTGGCTGACGCTATCTTTGGGTGCCTTGCTTGCGGCGGCTGCAATTGGCTACCTGCTCGCGACATCTTACCTTGTTTTGCGGGATGATTTGATTGGTGCGACGGTTTCACGGCAGGCAAGAATACAGCAGGCCTACGAAGACAGAATTGCCGCGCTCCGTGCGCAGGTTGATCGCATAACTTCCAGACAACTTCTTGATCAACAGATGATGGAAACCAAGGTTGCCGAATTGCTTGATCGCCAAGATCAATTGTCTTCGCGCACCGGCAAGCTTGGTCCTTTGCTTGAACGTGCGCGTGACAACAGCAAGACAGGAAGCATTCCTGTACAGAAGAACAAACCGGAGGGAGTTGTTCTGGGTTCTGCAGATATGCAGCCATCGCAAACTTTCTTGACCGGCATATTCGGTAGCAAGAACAAATTCAGCGAAAAATCGGCAGCAGACAAGGCAGATGAGATGTTCGCCTCCGTCAGCCATTCGATCAAGGACATCGAAGCACGCCAGATGGCCGAGATCCGTTCGTTGGCCGACGAGGCAAAGTCGACGGCAGACGAAATCCAGACTGCGCTCAAATCAGGTGGATTATCGATCACAAATGTGCCGGAAGAGGCCGAAGGTGGCCCATTTATACCTGCCAGCGAAGGCGCCAAGATTACGGCGTTTGATAGAGAAGTCGAAAATCTCGACCAGGCGCTTTCTGCGCTCGACAGTGTCAAATCTCAAGCAAAACGCTATCCGATAGCCAACCCCGTTCCGGGCGCTGATGTCACCAGTCGCTTTGGCTACCGAAAAGACCCGCTGTTAGGCAGCGAAGCATTCCATGCTGGAATTGATTTCCGCGCCGAGATTGGCCATCAGGTCAGCGCACCAGCAGCAGGCGTCATAATCAGCGCCGGAGTTAAAGGCGGATATGGCAATATGGTGGAAATTCGACACAAGGGTGGCTTGGTAACCCGCTTTGGCCACCTTAGCCGCATTTTGGTTCAAGAAGGCGACAAGGTTGCGGCCGGTGACGCAATTGGTCAGGTCGGAAGCACAGGCCGCTCAACTGGGCCGCACCTCCATTATGAAATCAGAATCGACAACAACCCGATTGATCCATGGCGCTACCTCAGCATCGGACGCAAGATTTCTTCCCTGATGTAACAACCTGTCCGCCACCAACTACTGGAGCGGACACTCACTCAATATCAGCGACGTCGCTCTTGCCGCCATAGACACGCTGCGCCAGCGAGGCTTCCATAAAGCCGTCCAGATCACCATCCAAAACATCCTGCGGCGCAGAACTTTCGAAGCCGGTCCTTAGGTCTTTTACCATCTGATATGGCTGCATCACGTAAGACCGGATTTGGTGACCCCAGCCAATATCAGTCTTGGACGATGCCTCTTTGTTGGCAGCAGCTTCCCGTTTTTCCAGCTCATGTTCATAAAGGCGCGCACGCAACATCGACCAAGCGGTCGCACGGTTCTTGTGCTGGGAACGATCAGACTGGCACTGCACAACGATATTGGTGGGTATGTGCGTGATGCGTACGGCCGAGTCAGTCGTGTTCACGTGCTGGCCACCAGCCCCGGATGAGCGATATGTGTCAATGCGGCAATCTGATTCTTTGACGTCAATCTCAATCGAGTCATCAACAACCGGATAAACCCATGCGCTGGAAAATGATGTGTGGCGACGTGCATTAGAGTCATATGGAGAGATTCGAACGAGCCGGTGAACACCAGATTCTGTCTTAAGCCAGCCATAGGCATTATGGCCTTTGATCAAAAGCGTTGCAGACTTTATCCCGGCTTCTTCGCCATCGTGGTATTCGAGAAGCTCCACTTTCATCCGTTTGCGCTCGGCCCAACGCGTGTACATGCGCAACAGCATCGAAGCCCAGTCTTGGCTTTCGGTACCGCCTGCCCCTGCGTGCACTTCCAGAAATGCGTCATTCTTGTCGGCTTCGCCGGACAAGAGTGATTCAACTTGGCGCTTGTTCACTTCCGCGGATATCGCACGGATCGCAGCTTCGGCCTCCTCGACAATAGCCTGATCGCCCTCTTCCTCTCCAAGGCCAATCATCTCGACATTATCTTGCAAAGACGATTCGAGCTGGCGAACGGACGTGATGGAATCATCGAGTTCCTGACGCTCACGCATCAAATTTTGCGCCTCTTGGGCGTCATTCCAGAGTGTCGGATCTTCGGCGCGTTCGTTCAGGTATCCAAACCGTTTCAGGGCTTGATCCCAGTCAAAGATGCCTCCTCAGCAGGCTGATTGCCTGCTTGATCTCGTCGACCAAGGTCTCCATTTCCGCGCGCATATTTGTCTTCCTGAATTTTCAATTTGAAAAGCGCGCGGACCATAGTGTCGGCTCCGCGCGGTGTAAAGCCGGTGGTGGATCAGAACAATCCGCCGCCGCCCTGTTCGATGATTTTGGTTGCAGTCGGAGACACTTGCGGTCCATTTTCCTGGATCGCAATATCCTCAATACCGATAACTGAATAGGAGTCGGCGGGCCCTGTCCCCGGCTTGAACGCCTCCATGATCACACCCGGCCCCTCACCAAACGCTTTCATGCCTGTCTTGCGGTCAATGGCGACGACCGTCATGCCATCGGGAACGCGAAAGTCCACCGCAGGTTTGCCTTCAAGCGCTTTTTGCATGAACTCCTTGAAGATCGGAGCTGCCAGCGCACCACCAGTCGAGCCCTTGCCCATGGGGGTCGGATGATCGTAGCCGATGAAAATGCCGGTCACCAAATCAGGGGTGTAGCCAATAAACCAGGCGTCCTTTTCTTCATTCGTGGTGCCAGTCTTGCCGGCAGCAGGAAAACCGATGTCTTTGATGTTAGCGGCCGTACCACGCTGGACAACGCCTTCAAGCATTGACGTCACCTGATAAGCTGTCATCGGGTCCAGAACTTGATCTCGATTGTCTACCAGCGTCGGCTCCGGTTGGTCGAGCCAACTGGTCGCAGCGCAACCCTCGCAAGTACGCTCATCATGTTTGAAAATCGTCTTGCCGAAACGGTCCTGAATACGATCAATCAATGATGGCTTGATTGCACGGCCACCATTGGCAAACACTGAAAACGCCGAAACCATGCGCATATCCGTCGTCTCACCTGCACCCAACACCATCGCAAGCACCGGCATCATATGGTCATAAACACCGAAGCGCTCAGCATATTCTGCAACCAGCTTCATGCCCATGTCTTTGGCAAGGCGCACCGTCATGAGGTTGCGCGACTGCTCGATACCACCACGAAGTGTCGACGGGCCGGCAGGCTTCCCGGAATAATTTTTCGGCTCCCAAAATCCGAGTGAGCCGCCCTGATCAATCTTGATCGGCGCATCAAGGACGACGGATGCAGGCGTATAGCCATTATCGAGTGCTGCGGCATACACAAATGGCTTGAACGAAGACCCCGGCTGACGCATGGCCTGCGTTGCACGGTTAAATTCGGATTGTGCGTAAGAAAAGCCGCCAATCATGGCCAAAACACGCCCCGTATGCGGGTCCATCGCCACAAGCGCTCCCGATACAGCCGGTACCTGGCGCAGGCGCCAGCTGCCATCTTCGGCCTTTTCGACAAACACCACATCGCCGACGTGCAGCACATCAGCAAATGTTTTTGCCTTCGCCCGTTTGCCGTCAACGCGCAGCGTCATCGCCCATTTGAACCCGTCCGGGTTCAAACTGATCTGGTCGCGTTTGTCAGACAGCGCGCCGGAGACGTCTTTCAATGGCTGCAAGCCAAGCGAAGCACCCTCCTCGGTCACATCAAGTACAGTTGCGAGCTGCCATTCCGGCAGATCGTAATATTTCTCGACATCGCCAAGTGACTTGCCCCAGTCCGTACTGACGTCGATTGTCTTGAAGGCACCGCGATAGCCCTGTTGCTCATCAAACTTGATAAGACCACGATGCAAAGCCGCACGCGCCAAGAGTTGCAGTTTAGGATCAAGCGTTGTGCGAACCGAAAGACCGCCTTCATACAGCGCTTCTTCGCCATAGCGCTCAACAATTTCGCGGCGCACTTCCTCAGTAAAGTATTCGGCAGCAAAAACGGTCTCACCGCCGTTGCGGATGTTGACACCAAGCGGAAGCTTTTTGGCATCGGCCCCCTCAGCGGCAGTCACATATTTGTTATCGACCATTTGGTCGATCACATAATTCCGGCGCTCGATAGCACGATCCGTCTGGCGGAAAGGGTGATAGTTTGCCGGGCCTTTTGGCAGAGCTGCAAGGTATGCAGCTTCCGGAAGGGTCAGTTCGTTCACCGATTTATCAAAGTATGTGAGTGCCGCGCCCGCGATGCCGTAGGAGTTCAAACCAAAAAAGATTTCATTGAGATAAAGTTCAAGAATACGGTCTTTTGAATAGGCTTGTTCTATCCGCAAAGACAGAATGGCTTCCTTGATCTTTCGGTCAATTGTCTGATCCGAAGAGAGCAGGAAGTTTTTTGCTACCTGCTGGGTAATCGTCGAAGCGCCAATCGGCCGTCTACCAGAGCCAATATTTTGAACATTGGTTGCGATAGCGCGCGCCAATCCGTAAATATCAATGCCCGGATGCTGGTAGAAATTCTTGTCTTCGGCCGAGATGAACGCAGCCTTGACCATATCCGGCACAGCTTGAATGGGGAGATAAAGCCGCTTCTGGTGTGCAAACTCGCCCATAAGAGCACCGTCCACCGAATGAACGCGCGTCGTAACCGGGGGCTGGTATTCGGCAAGCACCTGATAATCAGGCAAATCCTTGGAAAGGCGACCAACGTAAAGCCCTATCCCGCCTGCCACGAGAAGAAAAAGCAGCGCGCCGATGCCAAAGAAATAACCGAGCAGTCTGATCATCTGATCCCTGAGTGGCCGGACCACTCCCTTGTTCCGATAACGCGAATTTAGCGTACCCGGATTTTATATGTCGTTGACCCATTTGCCGACAAATGCGGCAATCCCGTGAACCGTCTGCAGTTTCCGGCTCCACATTAAGTGATTTGCCGCGACTCCACCATTGCGCAAAAGCAACAACGCCACAGCGAAATCAACCCTTACTGGCGCACTTGTAGCTGTTGTGAAGCATATTCACCAATTGCCTTGGCCATTTCGTCTAAAACGCCGTGCCGCCATTCGGGATCCGAAACTGATTTTTCATCATCCGGGTTGGACAAATAGCCAAGCTCAACCAGAACTGACGGCACGTCAGGCGCCTTAAGAACGCGAAATCCGGCAAACCGCTGAGGATTGTTGATCGTTTTTGCCTTGCGTTGGATTGATTCGACCAGTGATCGCGCAAATTTGACCGAAAATTGCATCGTTTCGCGCCGTGTCAGATCTATCAATATGTCCGCAACATCCTGATCTTCAATTTTAACTTCAACGCCGCCGATTGCATCAGAAAGATTCTCTTGCTGGGCCACAGCATGGGCAACTTCATCCGACGCTTTGTCAGAAAGGGTGTATACCGTCGCACCCCGAAGTTTTTTGTCACTAATCGTATCCGCATGGATCGAGACAAAAAGCGATGCATCGAGTTGTCGTGCAATACGCACTCTTTCGTCCAAGGCAATAAAACGATCTTCGTCGCGGGTCAGGAATACCCGTAAGCCAGGTACGGTGCCAAGGCGAACTTTAAGCTCACGCGCAAAGGCGAGCGTAACATTTTTCTCGATGGTGCCATTGATTCCCGTGGCCCCGCCATCAATGCCGCCATGCCCCGGATCGATGACAACAATAAATGGTTTGTCTGAGGTGACTTGTCCAACGCGGTCACCCTTACCCCCGGCTATCGCCGACGTAGACATTATCTGATTGGCCAACGCCAATTTAAACGTATCCGGTGTCGCAGATTTCAATTCGATGGAAACCGTATGCCTTTTGCCGTCTTTCGACACGGTAAATTGTGGGCTGGACGCTGAAAATGCGCCATTGATGGCAAAAACCATCCGCGACCGACCCGCCTGCATGAGTCCGTATCGGTTTGCGGCAATCAACCCGGCCTTTGGCGTAGTGTCACTGTCAAATGCGAAAAGTGTTTCCGGCATGTCCAGAACAAGACGATAGGGCGAAGACAATATGGTCGGAATAATTTCCGGATGTTTGTCAAAGTCGATTTCAAGACGCATTGCCTGTCGATCACCGACAAACCGGATCTTGACCGCAGACTGCTCATATTTGCCCTGTGCGCTTGTTGTGAATACCGGCAACAAAAACATAAGAATCAGTACCTTGGCTGCAAAGCCAAAGGTGTCTCTTGCGATGTCTTTCAATTGCAAGTTCATGAGCAAAGCAGTGTCCGACTTGTTTACAAATCTCTAACGCCGTCTGGTTAATCAAACCTTTAGGAACCCGCAACAGTGTCCTTCCATGATTGTGGCAAATGCCGCTTGCCTGTTTGACGCGCAAGCCTCTATATTGACGGTGAATCTTGCTTGGTCGGCGGAGTTTTTCGGCGTTGAAGCTGGCTCACATAATTGAGCCGCGGAAAAGACTGGGAACTGTCGCAACACGGTCGGCAAAATTCAAATTGGTTCTCGCTGGGAAATGCTGAGGCAATTTCCAGCAAAGATAGGCGAATTTATTCGCTTGGCTCTTCCAGAGCCGTCACTGGTCCGCAAGCGGGCCGAACAATGGGTCGTTCATTCGACGGGAACGAGATGATTGCTAGTGTGCCAGAGGGTGTGTTTCAGGGTGGCAAATTCGCTTCCTGGCCGCTGGCTGCGTCAAAATCTCCCGCGAAGAGCATAATTTTATCCGCAAGCCGCCGAACCATCGTCAATCGCAGCGTCAGCGCTCGAGTGCCCGGTGAAGATCGCCCGCTTGCCGGGGAGTATTTCCAAGATGTCCAACAAGATGCTGATCGACGCCTCCCACCCGGAGGAAACACGCGTCGTTGTGGTCCGTGGCAACCGGATCGAAGAATTTGATTTCGAATCGCAGCACAAGAAACAAATCCGCGGCAATATATATCTTGCCCGCGTAACACGCGTCGAACCATCGCTTCAGGCAGCGTTCGTCGAATACGGCGGCAACCGCCACGGTTTCCTTGCGTTCAGCGAAATTCATCCCGACTATTATCAAATCCCTTTCGCCGATCGCCAGGCGCTGCTGGAGGCAGAAGCTGCCGAACACGACGAGGATGAAGAGGAGCAGCCGCGCGAGCCGCGCCGTGAACGCGATAACAACCGTGGTCGCAATCGCAATGACCGTAATCGCAATCGCGGGCCACAGGATGTCGAGGCTTCGAACGGCGAAAAGTCAGACGATGATGCTGCCGAAAATACCGAAGATAATAACCCAACGAACAATGCCCACGAGGCAGATGACGACCAACCGACCGTAATGGAGATGGCCGTCGAACCTGACGAGGTATCCGAGGACGTATTTGCATCCGGCGAAACCCAATCGGACGATCAGGATCACAAGCCTCGCCATCGCAAAGCACGCCGTCACGAAAACAACGATGACGATGCTGAAGGCGGGGAAGACGGACACATCGAAGAGCTGGAAGTAATTGAATCCGTCGGTGCGGAAGACGCGATGGAAGAAATGCCGATCCGCCGCCGCACATCGCGCAAGCAGTACAAAATTCAGGAAGTCATCAAGCGCCGTCAGGTTCTCTTGGTGCAGGTCGTCAAGGAAGAACGTGGCAACAAAGGCGCCGCGCTGACAACCTATCTATCGCTTGCCGGTCGCTATTCTGTCTTAATGCCGAACACTGGCCGTGGCGGTGGCATCTCGCGCAAGATCACCAGCGCGCAAGATCGCAAGCGTCTGAAAGATGTTGTCAAGGAACTCGAAGTGCCTAAGGGAATGGGCGTGATCCTTCGCACTGCAGGGGCAAATCGCACCAAGGTCGAGATCAAGCGCGACTATGAATATCTGATGCGTGCATGGGAGACCGTACGCAATCTGACGCTTCAGTCATCAGCGCCTGCCCTCGTCTATGAGGAAGGAAGTCTGATCAAGCGCTCCATTCGCGATCTCTACAACAAGGACATTTCGGAAATCCTCGTATCCGGCGAAAACGGATACCGCGAGGCTAAAGACTTCATGCGCATGCTGATGCCTAGCCATGCCAAGATGGTTCAGCCTTATCGCGAGACTACACCGATCTTCGCCCGCGCAGGCATCGAAGGCCATCTCGACAAGATGTTGCAGCCGCAGGTCACGTTGAAATCCGGCGGCTACATTATCATCAATCAGACCGAAGCGTTGGTTTCGATTGACGTGAACTCCGGTCGCTCAACGCGCGAACATTCGATCGAAGATACTGCACTTCAGACCAATCTTGAAGCGGCTGAAGAAGTCGCCAGGCAGCTGCGCTTGCGCGATTTGGCCGGCCTTGTCGTCATCGACTTCATCGACATGGAAGAAAAGCGCAACAATCGCGCTGTCGAGAAGCGCCTAAAGGACAATCTGAAAAACGACCGTGCCCGCATTCAGGTCGGGCGCATTTCGCACTTTGGGTTGCTCGAAATGTCGCGCCAGCGCATTCGCGCCTCTGTGCTGGAAAGCACAATGCAGGTTTGCGCCCATTGTGGCGGCACCGGCAATGTGCGCTCCCAGTCATCGGTCGGCCTGCATGTCATACGTACGATTGAGGATTTCCTTCTGCGCAGCGCCACCAATGACATCATCGTCAAGACATCGGTGGCAACCGCACTGTACGTCCTCAATCAAAAGCGCGACAGCATTACTGATCTGGAACAGCGCTTTGGCGTTCACATCACGCTGGAAGCAGACGATAAGGTTGGAGTCCAGCATGTTCTGATTGATCGTGGCGGGCCTGCTTCGGGAATCCCTCGTGGTCCGCTGATGCCTGCCTACGAAGAAACACCGGAAGACCAAGCCGATTTGACCGTTGAAGAACCGGAAGAAGTGGAAGTTGTCGAAACTGAAGCATCCGAAGA
>JANMEX010000137.1:0-3863 GCA_031377485.1 Phyllobacteriaceae bacterium | reverse complement strand
CTCGCCGTCCAGCTCAAGCACGAGGCGCAACACGCCGTGTGCCGCCGGATGCTGCGGGCCGAAGTTGATGTTGAAATTACGAACGGAGGTCTCGGCCATTACTGCTTCGCCTTTTCATCGCCGGGCAGCACATAATCGGTGCCTTCCCATGGAGACAGGAAATCGAAATTGCGGAATTCCTGCCGCAGTTCGACCGGCTCGTAAACCACGCGCTTGACTTCATCGTCATAGCGGACTTCCACGAAACCTGTGGTCGGGAAATCCTTGCGGAGCGGGTGGCCTTCAAAGCCATAGTCGGTGAGAATGCGCCGAAGGTCCGGATGACCGGTGAACAGGATTCCGTAAAGATCGTAAGCCTCGCGCTCGAACCAATCCGCGCCGATGAACACGCCCGTCACCGACGGCACAGTCGAGTCTTCGTCGGCCTTTAGCTTGATACGGATGCGCGTGTTCTGCACCGGTGACATCAAGTGATACACAACATCAAAGCGCTCGGCCCTGCCCGGATAGTCGGCGCCGCAGATATCGACGAACGAAATGAAGGCGCATTGCGGATCATCACGCAGGAATGTCAGCACATCGACAATATTTCCAGGCACTGTATCGAGCGTCAGTTCGCCAAACGCCAGAGCCGAGCCAGTGATTTTCTCGCCGAGGTTTGCGCCAATATGCGCCGCCAAAGTGGTCAGGGTTTCACTCATGTCCAGCCTGTCCTTTTAGCGTTCTATCGTGCCGGTGCGGCGGATTTTCTTCTGGAGCAGAAGAATGCCGTAGAGCAGCGCTTCAGCCGTGGGCGGGCAGCCGGGGATGTAAATATCAACAGGAACCACGCGGTCACAGCCACGCACGACCGAATAGGAATAGTGATAATAACCGCCGCCGTTAGCGCAGGAGCCCATCGAGATGACATAGCGCGGCTCCGGCATCTGGTCATAGACCTTGCGCAGCGCGGGTGCCATCTTGTTGGTCAACGTGCCAGCCACAATCATCACATCAGACTGGCGCGGAGAAGCACGCGGGGCGATGCCAAAACGCTCAGCATCGTAACGCGGCATTGAAATGTGCATCATCTCGACAGCGCAGCATGCCAAGCCAAAGGTCATCCACATCAATGACCCTGTGCGCGCCCAGGTGACGAGCGAATCCACAGAAGTTACCAAGAACCCTTTGTCAGACAACTCACTGCTGAGTTCACCGAAAAATGCATCGTCCTGGCCAATCAATTTGCCTGTGTTGGGATCAATAATCCCTTTCGGCTGCGGCGCGACGAGTGTCGAAGAATTATCGATCAATCCCATTCGAGAGCTCCCTTCTTCCACTCGTAGATAAAGCCGATTGTCAGGACGGCAAGGAAGACCATCATCGACCAGAAACCAAACATGCCGATCTTGCCGAACGAAACCGCCCATGGAAACAGGAAGGCCACTTCAAGATCGAAAATTATGAACAGGATCGACACAAGATAGAAGCGGATGTCGAACTTCATGCGCGCGTCATCAAACGCATTGAAGCCACATTCATAGGCCGAAAGCTTTTCCGGGTCCGGCGCGCGGTAGGCAACCAGAAACGGCGCCACCATCAAGGCAAGACCGATCACAAGGGCAACCCCAAGGAAAATGACGATCGGCAAATAGGAAACCAGCAATTCGTTCATGGCGCGTCCCGCAAGCAAAGTCACCGCAGATCGATTCCCGCAATATCGCGGAGTACAATCCGGCGGTACAAGCAGTTGAACATGGGGTCAAGGACCATGCGTCAACGGTCGAGCGATAGCCCTTTCGCAACAGCGAAGCAAGACGGACAATGGCAAATCAAAGGCAAATGCGGCCATATTTCGCACAACGGTGACCGGGATAAAAACAGTTTGGCGGCCCTCCGTTAGGAGAGCCTGCACAAGACTGCTATTTTCGAGAATTAGTGGAAATGGCGCGAGTGACGGGGCTCGAACCCGCGACCTCCGGCGTGACAGGCCGGCACTCTAACCAACTGAGCTACACCCGCACATTTCCTTGCCTCAGCAGTGTTACCTGCCCGGCGTGAGCGCTCGTTTAGGCGGTTCACTTGTGGGTGTCAAGCGCAGGCAAATGCATTTCTTGCAGAAAAACCATGCTGTTCGCATGTTGTTTTCAAAAGGCGAAGTGGATTGAAAATCGTGATTTTTCTACTTGCGCCAAAGACGTGAAACGCCTAGACGAAGCACCGCATGGGCGATTAGCTCAGTTGGTAGAGCGCCTCGTTTACACCGAGGATGTCGGCGGTTCGAGTCCGTCATCGCCCACCATGCCTTTGCCCTCTGGGCCAAGGCTCGGCAGGTCTGAAAATAACCACCATGCTTGAAATTTCGCTTCACCCGAAGTTGTGCAGCAATGCCTCGGGGAAGATTGACGCAATTGCACCTTTATTAGTTGGTCTTTAACGCAAAACGGCGGCACAAGGCCGCCGTTTGTTGTTTGCATGCGGAAAGCCTAGACTTTGGCCATCGGCTTGCCACTCTCGTCAAAGCGATGGAGTTTGCCCGGCTGAGGCGCAAGGTGGATCACCTCGTCGAGCTTGAACTTTGACGTGCCATCCAACCTCACGATCAGAGGCTCTGCCGACTCCACTTCAACGAAGACAAAGGAATCAGAGCCAAGGTTTTCGGTATGAACCACTTTGCCGGACCAAACGCCGCCCTTTTCAACCACATCGAGATCTTCCGACCGGATGCCTATTGTGTGGGCCTTGTAGGATGCTGCCAGTTTGCCGGTCATGAAGTTCATCATTGGTGAGCCGATGAAACCCGCCACAAACAATGATTGCGGATTTTCGTAAAGTTCAAGCGGCGTGCCGACCTGCTCGACCAGTCCATCGCGCAATACGCAGATCCGGTCCGCCAATGTCATGGCTTCGACCTGATCATGCGTGACATAAATCATGGTCACATTGTTCATCGAATGGTGGAGCTTGGCGATTTCGAGGCGCGTGGCAACGCGCAACGCGGCGTCCAAATTTGACAGTGGCTCGTCGAACAGGAACACTTTTGGATCGCGCACAATCGCGCGTCCGATCGCCACCCGCTGGCGCTGGCCGCCGGAAAGCTGCTTGGGCAGACGCTCCAGATATGGCTTCAACTGCAGCAGCTCAGCGGCGTTTTCCACGCGTTTGCGAATGTCTGCCGGCGAGGCTTTTGCAAGCTGCATACCGAAAGCCATATTGTCGTAAACGGTCATGTGCGGGTAAAGCGCATAAGATTGGAACACCATGGCTATGCCGCGCTTGGACGGTGCAAGTGCGTTGACAATCTGGCCATCGAAGGACATGTCGCCGGAGGTGATGTCTTCCAGGCCCGCGATCAGGCGCAGAAGCGTGGATTTGCCACAGCCAGAAGGTCCGACGAAAACCATGAATTCGCCGGACTTGATATCGAGATTGACACCCTTGATGACATCGACGGCACCGAAGGATTTCTTGACGTTCTTGAGTTGGATATTTGCCATCTGGATGTCTCCTTAGCCCTTCACGCCGCCAGCGGTGAGGCCTGCAATGATTTTCTTCTGGAAGATGAGAACGAGGATGATGAGCGGTACCGTCACAATGACGGAAGCTGCCATGATCAGTCCCCACGGGACTTCATGCTCGCCAGCACCCGACAGCAGCGCAATGGCCACCGGAACCGTTCGCGTCAGATTGGAAGACGTGAAGGTCAGTGCAAACAGGAATTCGTTCCAGGCGCCGATAAACGCCAGTAGCCCTGTTGTCACCAGCGCCGGCCACATGAGTGGCAGAAACACGCGACGGATAATGATCCAGGGCGTCGCCCCGTCAACGATTGCGGCCTCTTCAATTTCGATTGGCAGGTCACGCATGAAAGTGGTCAGCACCCA
>JANMEX010000109.1:0-5720 GCA_031377485.1 Phyllobacteriaceae bacterium | reverse complement strand
CCATCGTTCAGGAAATGCTCGTCGCCCGAACTTCAGAGCGTCAGGGCCGCATGATCGACAAGGATGAAGCCGGCTCGATGGAAAAGAAAAAGCGCGAGGGCTATTTCTGATGAACGCCCCCGTAGTGAAGAGAGACGCCGTGAAGACTTACGACGACAATCCGGAAATCGCCGCCTTTCTGGCCGAGCAGGAAAACAAGACGCTGCTGCGCTTCCTGACTTGCGGCTCCGTCGATGACGGCAAGTCCACGCTCATTGGCCGTCTGCTCTATGACACCAAGCTGATTTTCGAAGATCAGTTGGCGACGCTTGAGCGTGACTCCAAAAAGCATGGCACAGATGGCGACAACATTGATTTCGCCCTTCTGGTCGATGGCCTTGAAGCCGAGCGCGAGCAGGGCATCACGATTGATGTCGCGTACCGTTTCTTCGCCACACCAAAGCGCAAGTTCATCGTCGCCGATACGCCGGGCCACATCCAGTACACCCGCAACATGGCAACCGGCGCTTCAACCGCCGACCTCGCGATCGTCTTGATCGACGCCCGCCAAGGCGTGCTCCAACAAACCCGCCGCCACTCATACATTGCCTCGCTGCTCGGCATCAAAAACATCGTTGTTGCCGTCAACAAGATCGATCTGGTCGGCTATTCGCAAACTGTCTTTGACCAGATTGTTGCTGATTATCAGGTGCTTGCCAAGGAACTCTCATTCGAGTCCATCGTGCCGATCCCGATCTCTGCCCGTTTTGGCGACAATGTGACTTCGCGCTCCGGGAACATGACTTGGTACGATGGCCCGGTGCTTCTCGAGCATTTGGAAACAGTCAAGATCGAGCAGGGCTTGCAAGAACTGCCGTTCCGTTTTCCGGTCCAGTATGTCAACCGCCCGAACCTTGATTTCCGCGGCTTTGCAGGCCAGGTCGCATCCGGCAAAGTCTCCGTCGGCGATACGGTCGCTGTTGCAAAGTCCGGCCAGACATCAAAAATCAAGCGCATCGTCACCAAGGATGGCGACCAGCTTGTCGCCATCGAGGGCGAAGCGATCACCATTGTTCTGGAAGATGAAGTCGAGGTTTCGCGCGGCAATATGCTTGTCGCCACCGACGCCCGCCCGCATGTCGCTGACCAGTTCGCCGCCCATATTGTCTGGTTCGATGAAACCGCGCTGATGCCCGGACGCACCTATTATCTGCGCACAGAAACCGATCAGGTCACCGCCACCGTCTCTGCGCTGAAGCATCGGGTGGATGTCAATTCCTTCGCCCACGAAGCGGCCAAGTCACTCGAAATGAACGAGGTCGGCGCGGTCAATATCTCGACCCAAGCCCCCGTCGCCTTCGATGCCTATTCCGAAAACCGCGCCACCGGCGCGTTCATCCTGATCGACCGCTTGACCAATGCCACCGCTGGCGCTGGCATGATCGACCATCCGTTGCGCCGCGCCTCCAATGTTCACTGGCAGGCGCTCGATGTGAACAAAGAGTCGCGCGCGATGCAAAAGCATCAGCGTCCGGCCGTCCTTTGGTTTACCGGCCTGTCCGGTTCGGGCAAATCGACAATCGCCAACATTCTAGAAAAGCGCCTTCACGCGCTGGGCATGCATACCTATATCCTTGATGGCGACAATGTGCGCCACGGCCTCAACCGCGACCTCGGATTTACTGATGAAGATCGCGT
This sequence comes from Phyllobacteriaceae bacterium, assembly GCA_031377485.1. Taxonomy (GTDB): domain Bacteria; phylum Pseudomonadota; class Alphaproteobacteria; order Rhizobiales; family Rhizobiaceae; genus JANMEX01. The sequence goes on along the minus strand of JANMEX010000109.1, from coordinate 4,043 downwards.
AGAGAATATCCGCCGTGTTGCCGAAGTCGCCAAACTGATGGCAGATGCTGGCCTGATTGTGCTCGTATCCTTCATCTCGCCCTTCAAAAGCGAGCGCCAAACCGCACGCGAACTGATGCCGAAAGGCGAATTCATCGAGGTTTTTGTCGATACGCCCATTGAAGATTGCGCCGCCCGCGATCCCAAGGGCCTTTACGCAAAGGCCTATCGCGGTGAAATCAAAAACTTCACCGGCATTGACTCGCCCTATGAAGCGCCGGACAATCCGGAAATTCATCTGAAGACGACAGACCGCGATTCTGCGGATCTTGCCAAGGAAGTCGAAGATTACGTCCTCCGCCTCAACTCGTACGATGACTTCACCATCTGACACCGGCGCGATGCTTGCCGTGTTCGAGGCGCTGGCCGTGGAGGCCGGTGCCGCGATCATGGCTATTCGCGCAAAAGGCATCAACGCCCGCCTTAAACATGACCAGTCACCCGTCACCGAAGCTGACGAGCAGGCCGAAAAGATCATTCTCGACGGCCTGACCCGCCATTTCCCTGACATTCAGGTCGTGGCCGAAGAATCCGCCTGCGCCGGACATGTTCCGCAAGTGCTCAGCAACCTGTTCTTCCTCGTCGATCCCCTCGACGGAACCAAGGAATTCGTCGCCGGGCGCGAAGACTTTACAGTCAACATCGCCCTGATCGAAAATGGCATCCCCGTCGCCGGTATCGTCTACGCGCCCGCGCGGTCTGTGCTCTATGTCGGCGCAGGAAACACGGCCTACCGGGCAGGGGTCGATGGCCATGTCGAGCACCGAATCCCGCTGGAACCGCAAAAACAGGACACCCCGCAGCGCGTCGTCGCCTCCCGCAGCCACATGACCGCAGAAACCGAAGACTGGCTCGTCTGTCGTCCCAATTGCCAGACCGTCAACATCGGATCGTCACTGAAATTCTGCCTTCTGGCCGAAGGCTCAGCCGACATCTACCCGAGATTCAGCCGCACCATGGAGTGGGATACCGCCGCCGGAGACGCCGTCCTTCGCGCCGCAGGCGGCATCACTGAAACCCTCGACGGCAAACCGCTCACCTACGGCAAGCGCAATCAGGCAGACGACGCCGACTTCGCCAACCCGCATTTTATCGCGCGGATTTAACGCGTCTTCCCCTTCGCCCCGCCTGCGGGGAGAGAGTGGTCTGAAAGACCGGATGAGGGGCAGAGCCAAAGGCCAACGGCAAGTCATTTCCTGCCCCTTCTGGTTCTGCTAAATAAGTCACATCCCGGAAATCGCGCCTTTGAGCGTCGCAATGTTGTGCCGCATCAATTTAATATACGTCCCTGCGGGCCCCTCCGGCTTAGAGAGCGCATCCGAATAGAGCGCCCCGCCAACCTTGATACCCGTTTCCGCTGAAATCTGGTTCACCAACCGCGGATCAGAGATATTCTCCACAAATAGCGCCGAAGCCTTCTCAGCCCGGATCTGGTCAATCAGCCGCGCAACATCCGCTGCCGATGCTTCCGAATCCGTCGAAATTCCTTCCGGCGCCAGAAACACCAAGCCATACTCATGCGCCAGATAGCCGAACGCATCGTGCGACGTGATCACCGTCCGTTTTCCCTGGGGTATAGCCGCTGCAGCCTCGCGAATATCCTTGTCCAGCGCCACCAATTGCTGGTCATAAACTGCCGCGTTCGCCTTGTAGACATTGCATCCCGCACCATCCACCGCGCAAAATGCGGCCGCAATATTTGCCACATAAATCCGCGCATTCGGAACAGATTGAAACGCATGCGGATCAACTCCGCCATGCTCGCCTGCGATTGTCTCCACACCCTTGGATGCTGTGGCGATTGTCGCCTTTGTCCCGCTCGCTGATGCCAGTCGTTCGATAAATCCTTCAAACCCGAGCCCGTTGATCAGTACCACATCCGCCGCAGCCATAGCCGCCGCGTCCGCCGGTTTCGGCTCATAGACATGCGCATCACTGTCCGGCCCGACCAGCGTCGTGACAGTGACTTTGTCGCCGCCGACGATGCTCGCCATATCACCAAGGATCGAAAACGAGGCGACAACTTTCAAACCATTAGCCCGCGCCACTCCACCCGCAACTGAAGTTAACAGGCCAACCACGAGGCCAGTTTTCGCAAGCAATTTCAACATGATAAAAGTCTCCAATGAATCAGTTTGTCAGGCGATGCGATGGCGGTGTGGCCGCAACCGCGATTGGATCAATCCGCGCCGCCCGCCAATCAGTGACACCAGATATGCGCCACCGGCAAACAGCACGATCGACGGTCCGGAGGGCAGCGAGAGGTGATAAGACAAGAGCAATCCGGCCACGCCGGACACCATACCGATTGCCACTGCCAGCCCGCACATGGTCAAAACACGATTGGTCCAGAACCGCGCCGCCAGCGCCGGCAGCATCATCAGACCTACAGACAAAAGCGTGCCCAGCGCCTGAAATCCACTGACCAGATTGAGCACCACCAGCATCAAAAAAACGAAATGCACCAGCGCGCCGATGCCGCTCACCGAGCGCAAATAAAGCGGGTCCAGACACTCAGCCACCAGCCCGCGCCAAAATACAAACAGCGCCACTAACGTTACCGCCGTAATCGAGCCAATCAATAAAATAGCATTGTCATCAAGTGCCAGCACCGTGCCGAACAGCACATGCATCAGGTCCACGCTCGATCCGCGCAGCGACACAATCAAAACGCCAGCTGCCAGCGAAATCAGATAAAAAGCGGCCATCGAAGCGTCTTCATTCTGCACAGAAAAGCGGGACACCGCGCCCGATAAAAGCGCCACCGTCAGTCCGGCGATAAGTCCGCCAATGGTCATGGGCAGCAGCGCCAGCCCGAATAGCAGATAGGCGATAGCTGCGCCCGGCAACACCGCGTGCGCCAGCGCATCGCCTGCAAGGCTCATCCGCCGCAACATCAAAAATACACCCGCAGGCGCAGTCCCAAGCGCCAACAGCAGCGTGCCCAACAAGGCCTTCTGCATGAAGCCATAGTCCACAAACGGCGCGATCAGCAGATCATACATGACTCAGGATTTCCCATGTGAATGACCGGCATGTTCATGGTGCGCTTGGCCGTGATCGTCATGGCCGTCAATATTATGGCTATGCCCGTGATGTTCGTGACCGTCATGGCGATGCATGTCACCCGGTGCATCGCACCAAGGCGCATTCTCGTTCCAAGCTTCGGTAAAGCGTCGGGCCCGTGCCAGATTTTCGGCAGTCAAAACATCTGCAGTCCGGCCCCAGGCAATTTCCTGTCGTGCCAAAAGCAGCGTTTCTGGAAACACCTCGCGCACCAGCGCCATGTCATGCACGACCACGATCACTGTACGCCCCTCAACCACCCAACGCCTGATCAGCGCCACAAGATCACCCACCGTCTTGGTGTCCACGGCGTTGAACGGCTCATCGAGCAAAATCAGGTCTGCGTCCTGCAAAAGCACCCGTGCAAACAGCGCCCGCTGCAGTTGCCCGCCGGATAGCGTGTCGAGCGACCGGTCCTCAAAACCTTCCAGCCCGACGGCGGCCAGCGCCTTCATCACGTCTGCCTTGTCCCCGCGCGTAATCCAGCCCGTCAGTCCGCGTTTCGGCCAAAGGCCAAGCGCAACAAGATCATGGACCCGTGCAGGAAAATGCCGATCCACTTCCGATTGCTGCGGCAAATAAGCAACGCGTTGCCCGGCCCCGACACGGATCGCTCCGGCCATCGGCCTCAAAATTCCCGCGATTGCTTTCATCAAAGTCGATTTGCCGGACCCGTTTGGCCCGACCACCGCCGTCAGTGATCCGCGTTCCAAAGCGCCATCAAGATGATGCACCGCAGGATGGCTGTTATATCCAAGCGTCAGCCCCTCAAACGCAAGGCTGTCATGGTTTTCAGGGTGCGAGGCAATGATGGACATGAAACTCCGGCAGGTCTGTGCAACAGTTGCAGCTATGCCTACGTAATGTTATTACAGGAGTCAAATGAATTGTAATGTTATTACATTTCGAAATACCGGAGCGCCTGTATGGCATCGCAT
>JANMEX010000100.1:0-5430 GCA_031377485.1 Phyllobacteriaceae bacterium | reverse complement strand
GTCGGCCAGCAGTTCTCGGTGACGCGCGAACGTATCCGGCAGATCGAGGCAAAGGCGCTCAGGAAGCTCAAGCATCCAAGCCGTAGCCGCAAGCTCCGGAGCTTTTTGGATAGTTGATAAGGCCGCAACCGCGGCGCTTTGGCAAATGGCGAGGCTGGCATGAGTGAACAGACTTATGACGCGCTGCTCCAGTTGCTGGGCAATCGGTTTGCTACAAACATGCACCGGCATCCCGCGATGAAATGGGATGATGTTCTAATGCGGTTGAGCGGCAATGCGAAAGCATTGCGCTCTCTTGGCGAGATGGAATGCACCGGTGGAGAGCCAGACGTGGTTGTGCTCGACGGTGAACCTGGCGCACTTGTCTTTGCTGATTGCTCGCCTGAAACCCCTGCCGGGCGCCGCAGTCTCTGTTTTGATCAAAAGGCGCTTGATGCGCGCAAAGAAAACAAACCCTCAGGCGCTGCGCTTGAGCTGGCGGCCTTAATGGGTATCGAACTTCTCAGTGAAACACAGTACCGCTCCCTGCAACGCATAGAGCCATTTGACCGGAAAACATCAAGCTGGGTTCAGACGCCAGCTTCGGTACGTGCACTCGGCGGGGCACTCTTTTGCGACCGGCGATATGATACGGTTTTTATCTATCACAATGGCGCGGAATCTTATTATGCGGCACGGGGCTTTCGAGGGCGGTTAGTCATCTAGCGTCTGTCGTGTACTTTTTGCACTCGGCAAATCTTAGCCGCGCGTTGTTTCCTGAGCGCCCTCACTTGTTTATCGAACGAAAAACCCGGCCTTTCGAGCCGGGTTTTTGACTATCTGAACGAAAGTGTCATGCCTGCGGAACGTATATCCAGGCACCATCTTTTGCCTCGGCCATTCCGATGCCCGGGTAGGGCCAGTGATAACCAAGCATCTTCTTCTTGCCGCTGGCTGCCATGTCGAGAAGCTTCTTGCGGTTTGCACTCGCAGTGTCGTGGTCCGCGTCGAAGGAGAATTTCCACTCCGGATGGACGAAGAATACTGCAGCGTTGGTGATCGCGTCTCCGGTTATGATCAGGCCATCATCGCCGGCGATTTCGAACGAAACGTGGCCCGGCGTATGCCCCGGCGTATCAATTGCCGCCAATCCGCTGACAACTTCCTGGCCAGGTTTGAAGAAGTTGATCTTGTCCTTGATCGCGGCCAACTGACCCTGAATACCGGCAATCATGCCTTCCATTTCTTTCGGCATTTTGCTTGCCAGATCTGCAGGCGACCAGAAGTTCCACTCATTTTCCGCCATGTGATAGGTCGCGTTCGGGAACACCAATCCGTCTTTGCCGGCCGTGCCGCCGATATGGTCAGGATGGGCATGCGTATAGATGACTTTGGTGACAGCGCCCGGTTCAACGCCGGCGGCTTTGAGGCTTTCCAGCAACGTGCCTGCCGATGGTTGGAAGCCGCCACCGGTGCCCGTGTCGATCAGAATTGTTTCAGTCGCTGATTTAAGGAGCAGGACGTTTACCTGAAAACGCGCCTTGTCAGCTTCGACCTGCGCACCAAGCAATTTCTTGACTTCTTCATCCGGCGCATCAACGAAAACCATCGAGATCGGCAGCAGCAATGTGCCGTCGCTCACCACGGTGACGTCATATGCACCTTGTTTGAATGTGTACGGTCCGGCCAATGCCAAGGCGTTTTTTGGCAGCACGCCAGCGGCTATCAGTCCGCCTGAAATGGCCAAAAACTTACGGCGGTCCAACACCAGCGCGTTTGCCGTCGTAATTGCAGAATTCCACATGAAAGCGTCCTCCGTTTGATTGTAAAATTACATCTAGAGCGGAAACTGAAAAAATCAGGGCGGGGACATACGCGTCCCGTTGCACAGTCCGTCAACAATATGGACGTTCGCTTTTGCCGGCGGGGTTGCTTCGTTCGCCCGATTTTCCACGAATATTATCGATGAAAATGCTCGGGCGTGAAGACAAAAGTCCGTGATTGCAATGCGGTTGGAAAAAGCATCCCGGCGGTCTGATGTTTAAACGGGGCGCAAGGCAAGCGTGTGCTTGAGCCAGGGTTTGAAAGGCGCATTTTATTCTGTACAATTCCGGTATAAAATACTGCAACCATCGCCATCAGATATTTTTCGGAGCCACCCAATGTCATTTTGGAAACGACTATTCGGTATTCGCAGCAGCGGCGCGAGTGGGTCCTTTGAAGGCGAAACGCGTGAATTCAGTGGGCATGTGATTCATGCCGAACCGATCAAGGACAATGGTCAATGGCGCCTTGCCGGACGCATCACGAAAGATGTTGATGGTGAGACCAAAGAGCACAAGTTCGTGCGTGCCGACCTGTTTTCATCACGCGATGATGCTGTGAGTTTTGCGTTTCAAAAAGGCGAATTGATTATCCAGCAAATGGGAAAGACGCTCTTTTCCTGAACTTGTAGCAATTCTCAGCCTTCAGGCGCCGCTTTTTTTGACGCTTTTCCTTTACTGGTCATGACGTCAATATACGCCAGAACAAGTGCCGAGATGACAAACGCCAGATGCATGAGTGTGAACCACATCAGCTTGTAATTGTCGAATTGAGCGGCATTCAGGAAGATTTGCAACAGGTGGATCGACGAAATTGCCACGATGGTTGAGGCAACCTTGATCTTGAGCGAGCCGGCGTCGATTGTACCCAACCAATGCACCTCAGCATTTTCATCAAACCGCGAAACGAAATTTTCGTAGCCGGAGATGATCACCATCACCACAAGTGATGCGACCAGTCCGGCGTCAATCAAGCCGAGCATTTTAAGGATCGCGTCGGCATCATCCATCACAAAGGCTTTGGACAGGAATTCGAAAAGCTTTTTGGCGAAGGTCAGCGCATAAACACCAAGCGCCAGAGCCAAGCCGAGGTAAAAAACCACAAGAAGCCAACGCGAGGCGAGGATGATCGATTCTACAAAGAGTTCCAGACGTTTCATTGTGGTCCGATTCGTTTGCTGTGTTGGTCATTTGAGTAATATCGCGAGATGTTCGCCACTGGAAGCCTTGCATCGCGTCCTCTAGCGCCTTTATCGGCGTACTGGCCGCTGAATGCATTTCAGAATGTTGTTTCAAGTGTTTTTATGGCTTCTTACAAAGGCCTACCGACATATTTGCTTTCTTGTAAGCGTGCCCAGCTCTAGTGAAAATATAGCGGTGGAGCAGTCAGGATCTGTAACATGGAAAAACCATTCATCTACGAAACGAGCAAACAGCCGCTGGCAAAGCCGCCGGCCTTTCGTGCGCGGTTGATTACCAATGGCGTGATTGCGCTTGGCATAATTGCCGTGGCGCTCGCCGTCGGAATGGCGGGCTATGCCTGGTTTGAGGACATGAGTGCGATTGATGCCTTCGCCAATTCAGCCATGATCCTTTCCGGCATGGGGCCATTGACTCCGTTGGTGACTTTTGGCGGAAAGTTGTTTGCAGGTTTGTATGCAATTTTCTGCGGGCTGTTGATTTTCGCCGTTGCAGGTCTTGTCTTGGCGCCCGTGTTTCACCGGATTCTCCACCGGTTTCATGTTCAAGACGGCACCAAATGAAAAAGGCCGGGATTTCTCCCGGCCTTCACTTTTCAATCGGACTTAAGCTTACTTCTTCATCGCAACCGGTGCCACCAATGAGGTGATACGACGGATGGCGACGCGGCGGTTAAGCTCTTCCGGCTTCTGTGACTTCACTTTGAGATAGCGTTCGCCATAGCCCTGTGTTGTCAAGTTTTCCGGCGGTACGTCGAAGGCGTTTGACAAGGCGTTGGCAATTGCTTCTGCGCGCTTGTCTGACAGCGTCAGGTTTGCGATGTCTGTGCCGACAGCGTCGGTATGGCCTTCGATCAGGAAGGTTTCAGCCGGGTTCTTTGCCAAGAGCTTCAGCATGGCATTGGCCACGCTTTCCAGCTTCGCAATCTGGTCTTCCTTGATGTCGGCTGAGCCGAAACCAAAGGTGATTGTATCCAGATCGATACGGCGGACCATATCGCGAACGCGGGCCGAACGTTTGACTTCGTTAACCGAATAGGTGCGCTCCACGCGTTCAAGCGGTGGCTTTTCAAGGAAGTCATAGTAGACCTCTTCCTCGTTAAAGTCCTCTGGCTGGTCATTAAACAAACTGACCGACAGGATGTAGTCGCGGATCGGCACGTTCAGTTGCAGTGGCGGAAGGTCAAGGCCCGGATCGCGCCAGACCACTTCTTCTTCGCTGTCATATTCGGGAGAATAGGCCAGCATGACTTCGCGCCCATCCGGGAGAATGCGTGAACGCTGAATGACGTCGCCGTAACGGTTACGGATGGTCACCACCTGAACGCCGTTTTCGCGAACAATGGTTTCGCGGGTACGGCCACGTGGCAATCGTTCAACGAAAACTTCGTCATCTTTCTGGACAAGGCGCGGAGCGTCCGGCGACTCTATGATGAAAACATTGTTGACATTGATGATCGTGCGATTGTCGATCACCTTTACCACTTCCTGCTCCTTGGGCGGCAGCGGCACAGGCAATGCCGTGATGCGTTCACCCTGTTCAAGAACAGCAGACTCAATCACAACCGGTTTGATATCGATCTGTGCTGCCTGATCATTTACCGGTGGCGGTGCTGGTGGTGTCGCAGGCTCTGCAGGGGCGGCAGGTTGACCATCCGCAGGCGCAACCTTGACCTCTTTTGCGCTGTCGAGGACAGGAGCTGCATTTTCTGGCAGCGGGTCAGGCAGCTTTTCGATGATCGGATCGACAACCGGTGCAGGCTCTACAGCGGGCGCGGGTTCTACAGCGGGGGCTGGTTCCGCTGGGGCTGGTTCGACAGCCGGTGCAGGTTCTGCTGGCGCTGGCTCTGCAGCGGGTGCGGGTTCTGCGGCAGGTGCGGCTTCTGCCGGCGCTGGCTCTACAGCCGGCGCAGGTTCTGCCGGAGCAGGCTCTACGGCAGGTGCAGGTTCTGCCGGGGCAGGTTCTACAGCAGGCGCAGGTTCAGCTGCTTTATCAGCCGCATTTTTAGCGGCCTCCGCTGCGGCTGCGTCGGCAGCAGCCTTTGCCTCTGCATCCGCAGCAGCTTGGGCTTCAGCCTGCTTGGCAGCCTCCGCTGCGGCTGCGTCGGCGGCAGCTTTTGCTTCTGCATCTGCTGCAGCTTGGGCTTCGGCCTGCTTGGCAGCTTCTACTGCGGCTGCGTCGGCGGCAGCTTTTGCTTCTGCATCTGCTGCAGCTTGGGCTTCAGCCTGCTTGGCAGCTTCCGCCGCGGCTGCGTCGGCGGCAGCTTTTGCTTCTGCATCAGCTGCAGCTTGGGCTTCAGCCTGCTTGGCGGCTTCTGCGTCTGCGGCTGCCTTTGCTGCGGCATCGGCTTCGGCTTGTTTTGCAGCGTCAGCGGCGGCGGCATCGTCTGCCGCTTTTTGTGCTTCTGCTGCCGCCTGGGCGTCTGCGG
>JANMEX010000047.1:0-4128 GCA_031377485.1 Phyllobacteriaceae bacterium | reverse complement strand
AGGCAGAAGGCCGGTGTTTTCTGAGCGCCAGCGGCTGAGAATGCGGGCAAATCTGTTGGCATTGGACGGGAAGCGCGTGGCTTGAGCGCCAAGCCTTGCGCGGCAATGAGGATAAGGCGGCGGATGGCAGATTCTGCGGGGCGCAGGATGAGCATGATGGCGGTGTAGAGGTGGCGGGGCAGTGTGACTGCCCCTCTCCGGTCCTGCTGACCGCCTCTCCCGCTCGCGGGCGAAGTTAAAGGGCCTGCAGCAGCTTCAACGATCCGGGCCATGGCAAACAGCACTGCAACAATGCGCTGGAGCGCATCTTGGTTGCGGGTGATGACCATTTGCCAGTCCATGGAGAGTGGTTTCCTGTATTCGAACAAAACAGGAACAGAAATACCACTCGCGGCATGGTTGTCAAGTGTGGTTGTAAAGATTCAGGATTATTTTCGGCCTCGGCGCTGCCCCTCATCCGTCCGCTTCGCGGCCACCTTCTCCCCGTAAGATACGGGGAGAAGGGAAGGGCCAGCGCTTTGCGACACAGCCGGGGCGAGGCACGGGTCTTGCCCGTCCTGCCGACCCCCGCGAGCGGGGTGAAGGGAAGGGCTAGCGCTTTGCGGCACTGCCGGCCAATTTCACCGCCCTTGCACCATCAGGCCCCATGCGCTATACGCCGCCGGTCCGTGCAGACACCCTTGGAGGCAGCGCGGATGGTCGTGTTTCCTTTTAAAGAGCCACGCCGGTTTGACTTCCCGGTAAAACACCGGGCGGTGAGGCCACTCCAATAACCTGAAAGGTCAAAGTCATGAGCAAATCTTACGAGCTCAAGGCCGAGGCGCGTGTTCTGGCTGGTAAGGGGTCCGCCAGGGCAGTTCGTCGCAACGGTCGTGTTCCTGCTGTCATTTATGGTGACAAGCAGACGCCAATCTCCATTTCCCTCGACTACAAGGAAATCTACTACAAAATCCATGGTGGTGGTTTCCTGCATACCGTTGCAACCATCGACGTGAACGGCGAGAAGATCCGCGTCCTGCCGAAGGACTATCAGTTGGACCCGGTCAAGGATTTTCCGACGCATGTCGATTTCCTTCGCGTGTCCGCCAACTCGCGCATCAAGGTCGAAATTCCGGTTCACTTCGTCAACCAGGATATTTCTGTTGGCCTGAAGCGCGGCGGTATTCTCAACATTGTTCGCCACGAAATTGAATGCATGTGCCCGGTTGACGCGATCCCGGACTTCATCGAATTCGATCTGGCCAAGGTTGATGTCGGTCACTCGGTCCACATTTCTGCAGTCACCCTGCCGGAAGGCGTCAAGCCGGTCATCGATCGTGACTTCACGGTCGCGACGATCGTATCGCCAGGCGGCGCGCTGGAAGAAGAAGCAGCTCCGGCTGCCTGATAGACGGAGCCGGGGCCGATGCTGCTCATCGCAGGACTTGGCAATCCCGGCCCGAAATATGCGGGTAACCGGCATAATATCGGCTTCATGGCGGCGGACCTTTTGGCTCGCCGCCATAATTTTTCGCCGTGGCAGAAGAAATTCTCCGGCGAAATCTGCGAAGGCCTGCTGGACGGCGAAAAAGCCGTTTTGATCAAGCCGCAAACCTTCATGAACAATTCGGGGCAGCCAGTCGGCGAGGCGATGCGGTTTTACAAACTGGAGCCGTCGAACCTGATTGTGATTTATGATGAACTGGACCTTGTTGCCGGAAAGCTGCGTGTGAAAACCGGCGGGGGCTCGGGCGGGCACAATGGCATCCGCTCCATCGACCAGCACTGCGGCAAGGACTATCGCCGCGTGCGTCTCGGCATCGGCCACCCCGGCGACAAGGACAAGGTTCTCAACCATGTGCTTGGCGATTTCGCCAAGTCGGACAAGATCTGGCTGGAGCCGTTTCTGGAAGCGGTGGCCGACGCCGCGCCGCTGCTTGGCTCCAAGAACGAAGGCGCTTTTGCCACCAAGGTTGCTCTGCTTCTGGGCAAGGATGAGGCCAAAGCTGATCTCAAAACCGATGCAAAGCCGACCGGCCAAAGCCATATACGACAGGCGCGTGCAAACAAGCCAGATGTGCAACTTCCGCAACATGGCCCGATGGCCGCGATGCTGAGAAAACTGCTCGGGAAAGATTAAGGGCGCCTTTCCCACCGGTTGCAGCGTCAGAGCAGGACCTTGTAACAATAATTGTAATCTGAGGTTTTCCGGCCAACCATCTGGCATCGCAGATCTTCTGCAACTGCAATCAACACTGCGCAATTAAACCGTACAAAATGTGAATTGCACTCCCGGCAGACGGGAAGTTGTCTGCGCATGGGGCGCTATCTGGTTCAGGAGAACTTCGATGGCATTATTGTTCCAGTCTCACAGCGGCAAGGAAAAAGATCACCCGTCAGAAAGCGCCGCTCCAAGCGGTGCCAATCGGCTTCGCAGCTTGGCTGTCCCCGCACCTGGCGATGTTGCGGCGGATGAACAGGCGGATTTCGGCTACTTCCTGCCGCCACTTGATGCGCCGGCAAATTATCTTCCGCAAACTGGCGAAACGGTTGGCCACCTCGACGAACTTGGCGAACTGATGATCGACCAGATCGATGAAAACGTCGGACCGGAATCGACCCTGCCGCCGGTTTTCACCTATTGGGGACAATTTCTCGATCATGAATTGACAGCGCGCACGGACCGCGAAAGCACGCTGACGGTCATCACAAATGCCCATCCACCCGCCGCGCCATCCACCATTGAGGCCGAGTTGAAGAACGCGCGGACGCCCCGGTTTGATCTTGACAGTGTGTACGGCGGATTGCCGGTCGGCCCCGGCCTGCCAGCAGATGTTGCCAAGGTCATCAAAGGGATGCGCCACCCCGCCCAGACGGCAAAAATGCGCGTCGGCACTGCGGTCGACCCCGGCCCGCTGCCGGACAATCTGGATCAACACCGGGACTTGCCACGCTATGTTCAGGTTGAGCAATCAGTGCGCGATGCGGCGCTGCGCCTTGCCCAGGCGGCCATGAGCGCTGACGCTTTTGCCAAGTTTCAGGCGGGCCTGCCCCAGCGGGCCATCATTGGCGACCAGCGCAATGATGAAAATCTGGTGGTCGCGCAATTCCATTTGAGCTTCCTGCGCTTCCACAACAAGGTGGTGGATTTTCTGACTGCGCACAACACGGGCTGGGTTGCGGATTTCCACTCGGCCCAAACGCTGACAAAACTGCACTATCAATGGCTGATCGTCGAAGGCTATCTTAAGGGCATTTGCGACCCCGCAGTGGTTGACGCGGTGGTGGAAGATCGCGCGTCGCATTTCTTCAAATTCCGGGCCGAGTACGACGCACGCCAACCGCAACGGCGGCTTGGTAACGCGCTGCCGCTGGAGTTTTCAGTCGCCGCTTTCCGCTTCGGTCATTCGATGGTTCGCAACCTTTATGACTACAATTCAAACTTCGGGCGGGGGCCGAACGCATTTATTCCCAACGCTCCGCTGAATTTGCTGTTCCGGTTTACCGGGGGCGGCGGAGCCATCGACGGCGACAAGCGGCTGCCGAAGAACTGGGTGATCGACTGGTCGCGCTTCCTGGGAACCAACCCGTTGGATGCGTCCGATGGCCAGCCGGCACGCTTTGCCCGCAAGATTGATACGGTTCTTTCCCCGCCGCTCGGCGCTTTGACCAAGGAGGCCAACGACGAGACGGACCTGAACCTGCAAAAACTGTTCAAGCACCTTGCCCGGCGAAATTTGCGCCGTGGTTACAACTTGAAGCTCCCGACGGGACAGGCGCTGCACAAATATCTGAAGCAACATGGCGCTGTGCAAAGCAACGCCATTGCCGACGTCAGCACCATCTTTGCCTCCCGCCCGGTCATGCGCGACTTCCTGAAAAACACCGCTTCCAAATTCCATCAGCGCACGCCGCTGTGGTTTTATTGTCTGGCGGAAGCGGAAGCTGCGGGCGGCAACAAATTGGGCGAAGTCGGCAGCTTCATGGTTGCGTCCACATTTGTAGGCGTACTTTTGTCCGATCCCGATTCGGCGCTTTCGATCGGGTTTGAGCCGGATCATTCACCGTTGCGAATGGCCGACAACAGCATGATCGACAGCATTGTGAAATGGATGAAATTTGCAGCAGTCATGCCTTGAGCATTCACAA
>JANMEX010000035.1:0-5367 GCA_031377485.1 Phyllobacteriaceae bacterium | reverse complement strand
GCCCGTTCGACATAGCGGCCAAGCCAGAACAGATTGTCGCCCGCCCGGCTTGGCAGCACCGCAGGCTGTTGACGGCTGTAGGTTCCGGACGGCGTTGCCATCATGCTGTCGGGCGCTACCGGCTTGTCGCTGACGATCCAGACATCGGCAGTCGACCCGCCGCCCTGCAATGCGAGTGCCGTTGCCGAACCTGCCCGCCCGATGCGCGCAAACCCGCCGGGCATGACTTGCCAGCCGTCGGCCGTGCGCGAGAGAAACAGGCGAAGCCCCATCGGACGCGGGATAAGTACGCCATCTTCAAATGTTGGCGTGGTGGAAAGCGAAACAGCCTCTTGACCGACCAGACCACCGGCGCTCGCTTCGATCCACTCGTCAAGGTTCTGGTTGTGCAGGTTTTTGAAGCGTCCGCCGACAACGGACCCGTCATCATGGTCAAAGAGAGGCCGTGTCGAAAATGCATTGCCGATTGCCATGCGGGCGGCATTGGCCTTGACGAAATCGCGTTCATCCTGCTGGCCGCACCACCACGTGGCAATGTTGGGAATGGCCAGCGGTTTGCCTGTCAACGCAGTGCTTATGCGCGGCAAAAAGGCCAGCAAGGCCCGGCTTTCCAGAACCCCGGAACCCAGTGCATTCACCAAGGTGAGATTGCCGTCCCTAACGGCACCAAGAAGCCCGGCTGTTCCAAGCTTGGAATTTTCATTCAGTTCAAGCGGGTCCGCCCAAGCTGCATCAAGACGACGCCACAAGACATTGACCGGCTTTAATCCCGCGACCGTGCGCACCATGAGGTGCCCGTCGCGCATCGTCAGGTCCTCGCCCTCAAGCAGCATGAAGCCGAGATACCGCGCGATGTAGGCATGTTCAAAATAGGTGTCGTTCATCGGGCCTGGCGTCAAAATACCGACGCGGCTGTCGACGCCTTCGCGCATATCCTGAAGCCGGTCGCGAAAGGAGCGGAAAAATCCGGCAAGCCGGTGGACATTGTTGCGGGCAAAATGATCCGCGTAAATGCGGGCTGTGGCTATGCGGTTTTCCAGAGCAAAACCTGCACCGGACGGTGCTTGTGTGCGGTCCCCGATCACCCACCACTGGCCTCTGGGGCCTCGGCCGATATCGAATGCGACAAAGTGCAGGAAATGCCCGGACCGCGGTTTGATCCCGACAAGCGGGCGCAGCCATTCAGGATTGCGCGCCACCAGTTCGGCCGGAAGATGGCCATCGGCAACAAGCTTGTTCTCTCCATAAAGGTCGGCAACTATATGCTCCAGCAAATCGGCGCGCTGGATAAGGCCGGCGCTGATCTGCGCCCATTCATCTTCGGCAATCAGAACAGGCATATGGCTCAACGGCCAGTCGCGCTCGACCGAATCCTGTGCACCGTAGCTACGGTAAAACACACCCGCATCACGCAGATACTGGTCGCCGCTGGCAAAACGCCGGGCGATTTCCTGTTGCGGCATCGACGCAATCGCACTGATCAGTTCGTTCCAGACGGGCCGCAATGTGCCATCCGCAGCCATCAATTCGTCCGACGCACCGTCAATCCTCCGGTATCCGGCCAGAAGCCGGGCAACAGGATCTGGACGGGTATGGCGGGACTTCAGGGGCATTTAAGGTCTGGACCTGTCCTTGTCTGATTGTGTGATTTTTGAAGATAGTCGAAACGCAATGCATTGTTATTTCGGTGTACAGACAAAGGCCTGCTTGTTCTTACACCTACGCGCTAGATCCTCTTCAAAAATCACTCCAACCATTCCATCAAATCCAAAACGCTCTGAGATCAAGACAGTCCGGATGGCCGCCGCAGGTCGAGCGTCATGGGGAATTCCCCATGTGTTGCTTCCGGCGCCGGTGCATAAGAACCCGGAGTATGCCCGCGTGGCTCGAATCGCGCAAGGCGGCGGGCCTCCGCTTCGTTTCCATTCACCGGAAAAGTGTCATAGGAGCGCCCGCCAGGATGTGCCACATGATAGACACAGCCGCCCAGCGCCCTTCCGTTCCAGGTGTCATAGATGTCGAAAGTAAGCGGTGCATTGACCGGCAGGACCGGATGCAGCGCCAGCGTCGGCTGCCACGCCTTGAAACGCACGCCGCCAACTGAAACACCGCCAACGCCGGTTTTCTTCAACGGCACGCGGCGCGTGTTGCAGGCAACAACATAACGCTCCGGATCAGCGGCAGTCAGCTTGACCTGCAAGCGCTCAACCGAACTGTCAGTGTAACGCACCGTCCCGCCAATTGCGCCGGTTTCACCCAGCACATGCCATGGTTCAAGCGCCTGCCGGATTTCAAGATGCACGCCTTCATAGTCAACCTCACCGCAGCGCGGGAAACGGAACTCGGCTTGCGCCTCATACCATTCCGGCCGGAAGGTGAATCCGTGATCGCCAAGATCGCGCAGAACCTCGAGAAAATCCTCCCAGACATAATGCGGCAGCATGAAGCGATCGTGCAGCGTTGTGCCCCAGCGGGTCAGCGCACCGGTGAGCGGCGAGTGCCAGAGCCGAGCGACCAGCGCCCGGATCAACACCTGTTGCGCCAGACTCATGCGCGGATCTGGCGGCATCTCAAATCCGCGAAACTCGATCAATCCAAGCCGGCCCGTCGGTCCGTCAGGGGAATAAAGCTTGTCGATACAAATTTCTGCACGATGGGTGTTGCCGCTGACATCGACCAGAAGATTGCGCAACAAACGGTCCACCAGCCAAGGTGCCGGCTGGCTGCCTTGGCCCGGGTGCGGTATCTGTGAAAGCGCTGTTTCCAGTTCATAAAGCCCGTCATGGCGCGCTTCATCGATGCGCGGAGCCTGACTTGTCGGCCCGATGAACATGCCGGAGAAAAGATAGGAAAGGCTCGGATGGCGCTGCCAGTGGATGATCGTGCTTTTCAACAGGTCGGGACGCCGCAGGAATGGGCTGTCGAGCGGCGTTGCAGCGCCAAGCACCACATGATTGCCGCCCCCCGTTCCAGCCTGACGGCCATCAATCATGTATTTGTCCGCGCCAAGGCGCGTTTGCCGCGCCTCTTCATAGACGGTGCGGGTGGTGATGACACATTCTTCCCAGGTTGAAGCGGGGTGAATATTGACCTCGATGACACCCGGGTCCGGCGCCACGCGGATGACATTCAAGCGCGGATCAACCGGAGGCCCGTAACCTTCGATATGTACGGGAAGCCCAAGCTTGCGGGCCGCAGTTTCAGCCACCGCAACAAGTTCGAGATAATCTTCGACACGCTCCATTGGCGGCATGAAAATACAGAGCCTGCCATCGCGCGGCTCGACGGACATGGCTGTGCGCACGACACCGCCTAGTTCGCCGGGCGTTTGCTCGACGCGCTGTTGACCAGGCTCGGCACTGGCAAATGATGCCACCGGCTGTTCGCGGCTCTGCTGTTCCACGCCTGCCTCATTGCGCACAGCGGCAGATGGCAGCGGACCGCGCGGAACTGTCGGGTCGGCCTCGTGGATGAAGGGATATTCTGACGGCGGAACATGCGGCAGCGTGCCAAGCGGCAGGCGATACCCGACAGGGCTGTCACCGGGCACCAGAAACAGATTGCCGCGCCGCGTCTTCCATTTTTCCGAGCGCCACTTCGGTCCGCTGCTCTTGGCCTGCCAACGCTGGATCGGCAGCACAAAACCGGAGGGTTCGGTCAAGCCCCGTTCAAACACGCGGGCGATGCGGTAGCGCTCTTCCGGATCTTTGAGTTTGGAGTTTTGCGGCGTGACATTTTCCGGGAGGTTAGCTTCCTTGATGATCCATTCCGCCGGATCTTCAAAGGCAGGCAAGACAAACTCATCCGCCACGCCCAATTCCTGCGCCATCGTCTTCAGGAGTTTTTCCGCACTTGCAGGCGTCGCGCCCGTGTCCGCGCCCTCTTGCGAGATCAGCTTTTCGTCCGCCCAGATCGGCACTCCATCGCGGCGCCAATACAGCGAGAATGTCCAGCGTGGCAGCGTTTCCCCCGGATACCATTTGCCTTGGCCATAGTGCAGAAAGCCGCCGGGGGCGAACTTGTCGCGCAAGCGCCGGATCAATTTGTCGGCAAGGCCGCGCTTGGTCGGGCCAACCGCCTCCGTGTTCCACTCCGCCGCTTCAAAATCATCAATCGAGACAAAGGTCGGCTCGCCGCCAAGCGTGAGCCGCACATCGCCGGCCGCCAAGGACTGATCGACCTGATGGCCAAGCGCATCAAGAGCCTGCCATGATTCTTCCGAGAATGGCTTGGTGATGCGCGGGCTTTCGGCCATCCGGTCAACGCGCATGTCGAAGGCAAAATCAACCTCGGCGTAAGATGCAACACCCGAGATTGGCGCGGCATTGCGAAAATGCGGTGTCGCAGCAAGCGGAATATGGCTTTCACCGGTCAAAAGGCCGGACGTTGGATCAAGCCCGATCCAGCCGGCACCGGGGATATAGACCTCTGCCCAAGCATGAAGATCCGTGAAATCATGATCCGTGCCCGCAGGCCCGTCGATGGCCACAAGGTCCGGCTTCAACTGGATGAGATAGCCGGAGACAAAGCGAGCGGCAAAACCCAGATTGCGCAGCACATGCACAAGCACCCAGCTTGTGTCGCGGCAGGAACCTGTTCCACGCTGTAAGGTCTCTTCCGGCGTTTGCACACCGGGCTCCATGCGGATCACATAGCCGACAGTATTGGCAAGACGCGCGTTGATATCGACAACAAAATCGACCGTGCGCTTGGGCGTCCGGTCGATGTTGTCCAGAAAATTCTGCAAAAGCGGGCCGACATCCGCCCCGTCACGATAAATGGCAAGGTCGTCGCGAATGTCGTCACTGTATTCGAATGGCCAGAACTCCGCGCTCTCTTCAACGAAAAAATCGAACGGATTGTAGACAGTCATGTCAGCAACCAGATCAACTTCGATTTTAAGCTCGCTCACCGGATTGGGAAACACGTAGCGCGCCAGCCAGTTGCCATAAGGGTCTTGCTGATAATTGACGAAATGATCCGCCGGACTGACTTTCAGCGAGTGCGAAATGATGCGTGTCCGGCTGTGCGGCGCGGGGCGCAGCCTGATCGTCTGCGGTCCCAGCACGACGGGACGGTCATACCGGTAGTGCGTCAGATGGTGGAGTGCTGTTTGAATGGACATATTTGATGGGACCGCATTGCCTGAACCCAAAGACTGTCACACTTTATTGCAGCGCACAAAGTGAATTTCTGAACATGCGCCTGACTGGAAATCCGGAAAAAGGGCATGGCAGCTGAATTGCATTCCCGATCAGGCACATCAGTGCGGATGATCTGATTGTGAAATATTCCAGCTGCCTGTCGCAAACGGACAAAAGGCCCATGCCATTTTGGGCTTGCGTTCCGTGGCTGGCTGGCGGATTC